>JAKBTA010000050.1 GCA_021844645.1 Nitrospirota bacterium | reverse complement strand
TGCCACAAAAAAAAGCTGTTTCAAAACTATTTAAAAATATTATAAATGCAAAAAACATCAATCTTATAAGAAAAGATACAGCAATCAATCACAAGAACATCACTATTTGTCCTCGGATTAATCACAAAATAATGACAAAATCAGCTCTTAAGCTGGGACAGATAACCTGCAAGCTCCTTGGAAACGGCCTCCCATACCCATACACCCTTTCTCTTTCCGGTGAAAATCATCGAAAGGTATGCTGGCGTCACACCAATTTTTTTAGCAAGATCCCCCAATGTCCAGTCCCGCAACAAAAGAGCCAGCCTGATTTGCTTGACCGTTAATATGTCCAATCTTATAATCCCCTAATTTTCTTTTATTTTACAATGTATTCCATAATTACATAATGGGAAAATAATATACCAAATGGGCATAATTTTCAACCATCACTCCTCCGGTATCGCCCAAAGGATCCGCTTTTTGCGTGGCGCTCTTTCACAGGCGGCGTTCGCTAACCGTCTGGGGATTTCACAAACAGATATTTCCCGTTACGAATCCAGCAGCAGAATCCCTCCGATGTCTCTCTTAATAAGCATTGCAAAAGAATTTCGTGTCTCTCTGGACTGGCTTGTATTCGGAAACCATGATCAATCAACCCAGACAATTGTCAGCGAACCGTCGCTCCAGACCGATGAAGACAGACAACTCATGGTTCTTATCCGAAAACTCGACAGAAAGGACAGAACGCTGATCAGCGAACTGGCAAGAAGGCTTGCTGACTCAACCCGCCATTCCTCCGATTGACCCCTCACAGATCAAGAACCTCAAGAGCAGCCTTTCTTTCCTTCATGATTTTTTTTCAAACATCCAGGAGACATCGCCCAGAGCAAAACTGGCTGTTGCCCTCCCTCCCGGCCCTCTTTCCAGCGAAGCCAGTAAAAAGCACCTGTCTCAACGGCCAAGGGAAACTCTTCCCCGGTCAGGATCAAAGAGACAAGACGCCCCATTGCTGGCTGATGACCAACAACCACCGTCGTGGACGGGAGGTTTGGCCATTGAAGCCAATCCCGGATCTGTCTTGCAGAACTCTGGTACAAAATGTCCACGATCTCAAGCTCTCTGCCAAGACATCTGGCGGTCTGAAGGGTCCTGATGGAAGGACTGGCAAAAATCCGTGAAGATGGCTCAAGGCGCTTGTCCAGCCATCTTGCAGCTTTTTTTGCCTGACGCCACCCTTTATCCGTCAGGGAACGATCAAGGTCCCTCATCGAAACCCCGATACCACCAAGAGCCATAGATAGATCTTCCGCCTGTGCGTGTCGCCAGAGAATGAGATCCATCAAACGTTCCTTTCCAGAGAGATGTTCCATGAAAATCTGACATAGGTTGATTGACAGAAACCGGGCAAAAGAAGCTGGGCAAGAAAAGAATCCGGGGCGCCCTCCTTCATAAGGGAAGAGCCCCCCTGATGGTCAGGCTGGATTATGTCTGGGAAGATTCTCTGGAGACAGGTTGCGTAAAAACGGGTACAAAGCATCTTTTTGTGAAATTGTTGGCGTTTCTCCTGGCCACTTGATCGCAATATCCGGATCGCTCCAGAGGATGCCCCCCTCATCGGATGGATCATAAAGTTCCGTACACTTGTAAACAAGTTCCGTATTATCGGAAAGGGAATAAAATCCATGAGCAAAACCTTCAGGAATATACAAAAATTCCGGGGATTCTGCGGTGAGAACTTGTCCATACCATCGACCAAAGGTCGCAGACCCCTGACGTATGTCCACCGCCACATCAAAGAGGGACCCGGCAACAACCCGGACAAGCTTTCCCTGCTGGCGAGTCTTTTGAAAATGAAGCCCTCTCAGGATCCCCTTTCCTGAACGGGAATGGTTGTCCTGCAAAAAAATTTCCGGAAGTCCCAGTGCCTTGAACTTCCCGGCATGGTATGTCTCCATGAAAAATCCCCGGTCATCCCTGAACAGGTCAGGGATGACCCGAAGAACCCCCGGGAGTGTGGTCTCTATCACTTTCATGAAAAATGATCCTCCTCTGCCAATGAGATAAGATACTGTCCGTAACCGTTCTTGGACATGGAACGACCGATCCTCATAATGTCTTCCCGGGATATGTACCCCATCCTGTAGGCAACTTCTTCCGGACACGCCACTTTCAGCCCCTGACGATTTTCAATCGCGGCGATAAAGTTTGAGGCTTCAAGAAGAGCCTCATGGGTTCCGGTATCAAGCCAGGCAGTACCTCTTCCCAATCGCTCGACGCGGAGAGAGCCTTTTGCTAGGTAAAGGCGGTTCAAGTCGGTAATCTCAAGCTCTCCTCTCTCCGAAGGAACAAGCGATCTTGCATACTCGGAAACCATTCCATCATAAAAATAGAGTCCGGGAACAGCAAATCGGGACGGAGGATCCTTCGGCTTTTCCAGGATCCCGAGGACATTTCCTTCGGAATCGAAAGACAAAACGCCATATCGCTCGGGATCCTTGACCATATAACCGAAAATCAGCGCTCCGGTTTCAAGATGTGCCGACTTTTGCAACACTTCAGACAAACCATGACCGAAAAAGATATTGTCTCCCAGGACAAGGGCAACTGGCTCCTTCCTAATGAATGTCTCTCCGATCAGGAAAGCCTGGGCAAGCCCGGCAGGCGTCGGCTGAACCTCGTAGGAAAAGGAAAGCCCAAGCGTGGAGCCATCCCCGAGGAGAGCCTTGAAAAGCGGAAGATCCGATGGCGTAGAAATAATCAGAATCTCGCGAATTCCTGAAAGCATCAGTGTGACAAGAGGGTAATAGATCATGGGCTTGTCATAAACAGGCATCAGCTGCTTGCTCACGACATGAGTCAAAGGGTGGAGTCGAGTTCCAGCACCGCCAGCCAAAATAATCCCTCTCATTTTCCCCCCGTTTTCAAATCGGCCAAAACGCCTAACCTTTCACCCGAGTAGGTCCTGGAACGGATATCTTTCCACCACGCCTCATTTGTCAGATACCACCTTACGGTTTCACCGATCGCTGACTCAAACGAAAACTCCGGAGACCAGGAAAGCTCTCTTTTCAGCCGGCTTGCATCCATGGCATAGCGCCGGTCATGCCCCGGACGATCTGTCACAAGTTTGACCTGCTCCATATAGGAACGGCCGTCTGGCCTTGGTCTTTCCTGATCCAGAATAGCCAGGATTGTATCAATCACCTTCCGGTTTGTCCTTTCGCTGTTCCCACCGATATTGTAGGTTTCACCAAGAGATCCCGCCTCATGGATGCGTCTGATCGCACGAACATGATCCCCGACATAAAGCCAGTCCCTGACATTGAGACCGTCCCCATACAGGGGGATTTCTTTACCTTCAATCGCCGCCAGGATAACCGTGGGAATCAATTTCTCCGGAAATTGCCATGGTCCAAAATTATTGGAACAGTTTGTTGTGATAACCGGCAGTCCATAGGTATGAAAATAGGCTCTTGCAAGGTGATCTGATGCCGCCTTTGACGCGGCATAAGGTGAATTTGGCGCATAGGGGGTTTTCTCGGTAAAGGGGGGATCGGCCGGCCCAAGACTTCCAAAAACCTCATCGGTTGAAACATGGATGAACCGAAATCCTTTCCGGTCTGACGGGGAAGACACTGAAAGATATTTCCGGACTTCGTCAAGAAGGACAAACGTTCCTTCCACATTGGTCTTTAAAAAGATCCCGGGGTGATCGATGGACCTGTCCACATGAGATTCTGCCGCGAAATGGAAGATCGCCGTTGGCTTAAACGATAATAAAAGGCTTTTGACCAATGAAGGATCAGAGATGTCACCCCGGACAAATTCATGGTCCGGGTCGTGATCAAGCGCAGCAAGATTAGCCCGATTGCCGGCATAGGTCAGAAGATCGAGCGTCATCACTTTGGCCAGATTGTTTTTCCGGGCTTCCAGTACAAAATTTGACCCAATAAAGCCCGCACCACCTGTTACAAGCCACCGTTTTGACATTTACCATCCTTTTTAAAATTCGGGCCAATGCACTCAAAAAGAATTTTTGATATCATAGCTACTCATTTCATCTATTGAAACCCCGTGCACCAAAACAGGAGCCATGACAACAATGGGACGAACTCTTTTAGAAAAAATCTGGGATGATCACGTCGTAAGCGAATCGGACGGATCAACACTTCTATACATAGACCGGCAGCTGGTTCACGAAGTCACCAGCCCGCAGGCTTTTGAGGGACTTAAGCTCGCAGGGCGAGTCGTTCATCGCCCAACAGCAACACTTGCTGTCCCAGACCATAATGTTCCGACAACCGGGCGCAAAAATGGGATAGAAGATCCCATCAGCGCACTTCAGGTCGAGACCCTGACAAAAAATGCAAGAGAGTACTCCGTCCCCATCTTTACGATGGACGACATCCGTCAGGGAATTGTTCATGTGATTGCGCCGGAGCAGGGATTTACCCTTCCGGGAATGACCATTGTCTGCGGTGACAGCCACACGGCAACGCATGGAGCATTCGGGGCCCTTGCCTTCGGAGTGGGAACATCGGAAGTGGAACATGTCATGGCCACACAAACGCTCATCCAGAAAAAGCCCAAGTCCTTCCTGATCAGGGTCAATGGGCACCTTCCCAAAGGAAGCACATCAAAAGACCTGATCCTTTACATCATCGGCCAGATCGGAACTGATGGAGGAACCGGCTACGTTCTTGAGTTTTCAGGAGACGCAGTCAGGGCCCTTTCCATGGAAGGAAGAATGACCCTCTGCAACATGGCCATCGAAGCCGGTGCCAGAGCCGGGATGATTGCTCCGGATGATGTTACTTTTTCCTATATCAAGGGTCGTCCCATGGCACCCAAGGGTGAGCTCTGGGAAAAGGCGATTTCCTCATGGAAAACGTTGCATTCTGACCCTGACGCAAAGTTTGACCGGGTTCTTGAAATCGATGCCACCAGAATCGAACCACAGGTCACTTGGGGAACGAATCCGGGAATGGTTCTTTCGGTCACGGGGTCGATACCGTCTCCAGAGAGCTTCAAGGATGAAGTCTCGAAAGAAAATGCCAGGAATGCCCTCAAGTACATGGGGCTGGAACCTGGAACACCATTGAGCGCGATCCCCATCGACCGGGTTTTCATCGGTTCCTGTACAAATGGAAGGATCGAGGATCTGAGGGCGGCAGCTGGCGTTATAAAAGGACATAAGGTTTCCCCAAAAGTCCATGCCATGGTTGTGCCTGGCTCTGGGCTCGTCAGCCAGCAAGCAGAAAAGGAAGGTCTGGACAGGATTTTTATCGATGCGGGATTTGAATGGCGTGAACCAGGGTGCTCCATGTGCCTGGGAATGAATCCTGACCAGCTCCTGCCCGGAGAACGATGTGCATCCACCTCGAACAGAAACTTTGAAGGGAGACAGGGAAAAGGGGGAAGAACCCACCTTGTCAGCCCTGAAATGGCAGCAGCTGCAGCCATTTCAGGCCACTTTGTCGACATTCGAAACTGGAACTGAAAATAAGGAAAAATACAAGATGGAAGCATTTAAAACACTCAAGTCTATCGTCATTCCTGTCGATCGCGCGAATGTAGATACAGATGCGATTATTCCCAAGCAATTTCTCAAAACCATCCACAGGACAGGTCTTGGAAAAAGCCTTTTTTATGACTGGAGATACCTTTCTGATGGAGTGACGCCAAACCCCGACTTTGTCGTGAATCAGCCGCGCTACAAAGGTGGCAGGATTCTCCTCTCGAGAGAAAACTTTGGATCAGGGAGCTCCAGGGAGCACGCCCCCTGGGCGCTTCTGGATTTTGGCATAAAGGCCATTATCGCACCCTCCTTTGCTGATATTTTCTATAATAACTGTTTCAAGAACGGGATCCTCCCCATCCGGATGGACCGGACGATTGTCGACGGAATGTTCAAAGACGTCGACCGAACGCCCGGATACCAGGTTGAGGTCAACCTTGAGTCTCAAACGATTCTCCTTCCCGATGGAAAAAAACTTCCGTTTGAAATCGACTCCTTCCTCAAGAAATGCCTCATCGAAGGACTCGACGATATCAGCCTGACCCTTGAGAAAAAGGCTCTGATCACCGACTACGAAAATCGGAGACGAAAAGATGCCCCGTGGCTTTTCCCCGACATGACTGCATGAACGAAACAAAGGACAGAAAATCCCTTTTTGTGTTGCTTGGGCTGGCAACGATTCTGGCGTACTGGGTCATCGCACCCTATCTGGAACCGCTTGTCTGGGGGGCGATTATGGCATTCGCCCTCTCCCCCATCCAGCGCTTCATCAAAAAATGGATCTCAAGCTCCTTTATGGCAGCATTGCTGACGGTCTTCCTGTTCTGCCTCCTGGTTCTTCTACCACTGACACTTCTGGCTGTTCCCATCGGTCAGGAGATTTTCCTTGAGACACTTTCTCTCAGGGATTTTCTCCAAAACCCGTCGGCAACACTCCCCTCATGGCTGATAAAACTTCCATTCATTGGCCACAAGATCTCCCTTCTGACCACCGGGTTACGGACAAACACCCAGATGCTGACTGGCGTCACGGGAAAACTTGAATCCCACCTCATGGAAATCGGCAACCAGTTTCTCTCCATTGCTTCAAGTTTGGGACATTGGCTGATCAAGCTTCTCATCATGCTCCTCGGAACATTTGCTTTTCTTTTTCATGGCCAAAATATCTGGGAACAAATCAGCCGGTTGTCCGACTCCGCAGCCGGAGAAAATCTGACAAGGCCCTTGGGTGTTATCCCGCCAACAACCAAGGGGATCATCTATGGGCTTTTTTTTACATCCCTTGCTCAAGCCCTCTTGGCCGCACCGGCCCTTAAGATTGCTGGGGTTCCCAACATTCTGCTTCTCTCGACCGCCATTTTTATCGCCTCTCTGTTTCCGGTGGGAGCAACCATCATCTGGCTTCCGGCCACCATCTACCTTCTGGCAACAGGACACCCCATCACTGCAGTTGTCTTCGCATCATGGAACATGTTGGTATCGGGAGGCATGGAACACTTCGTCAAACCCATGTTTATAGGAAGAACCTCCCACATCCCTTTTCTCATGATCTTGCTGGGAGTTCTCGGAGGACTTGAGACATTTGGCTTGATTGGTCTTTTCATTGGCCCAATCATCCTGTCAGTCTTTCTGGAAGTATGGCGTCACATGCTCCCGCCTCAATCAGAAGCCCATTGATCTAAAGCGATACAAAAAACTGCCCGCAGAAAACCCAGTTCTTATGCTCAATGCACCACTTGAAATGCAATGGGTGGCATGCTTAACCCTTTTTCTGAACCCGCATACTCCCACATGGATACTGTCGTTGGCATATCACTATACCCAGCTCAGGGAATCAAACGACAATACTGCAGACAATCATGAAGACGGATCGAAAAAATAATTGCCTCTATTCCCCGCCCAGCGAAAAATGAGTCTTGATGCCCTGAACATCCGAAAAACCCTGATTCACCCGGACCAGGATGCGCTCTCAATCTTTTTGGGAGCATAGAAATGAGTAGTGTTCGATCAGAAACGACAAGAGTCGTATCAAAAACGCTCAATTCACTCTTGTCGTTAACAGGAATTCGCTCTGTCGGATATTGGTATGATGAAGCAGAAAACCTCTCTCTGACTCATCATCTTGAAAGCTGAGGAATCATGAACTGCAAACCGGACAAATCGACTTGCTACAAACATTCTCCCAATAGGCAATTGACAAAACAGGCTACTTCCGGCAGAATACCCCTCGAGCCGCTAGCTCATTCGGTAGAGCATCGCCCTTTTAAGGCGAGTGTGCTGGGATCGAAACCCAGGCGGCTCACCATTGGTCTCAAAACTTTCGGGAATTTCTCGTTCTTCCCTCAGCACTCACCAGCTTTTCCATCCTCCTGATCGCCTTATTCTTTCCCGGTCTCCTGAAATACCCAAAAAATGATTTGGCCTCCGATATGTGCATCAAACGATCATGAACATAGTCTCGCTGAACGAGATCACTCATTCTTGTCGATGGAGACCCTCCCCCTTTTCTCCAAAGATTTTATCCGTGTGAAAGCGTACAGAACAAACTCCCCAAGAATTGTAATCTAGGTCCGAGCTTATTATTTGGCTCTAACACCTGATCATCACATCCAACAAAGGAGTCTTCCCATGATTACTGAAACAGAAAAAGACAAATCCAAAATGAAACCGCAAGAACATCACAAGGAAGCAGCCGAACATCACGAAGAAGCGGCAAAACATCACAAGGAAGCAAGCAAGATGTATGAAAGCGGCGATCATAAGAGTGCTGCACATCATGCACACTCAGCATCCGGACACTCCAATGCTGCAGAAGAGCACGAAAACGAAGCGAGCAGAAAACACGCTGCCACATTCGGTACCAAAAAGTAAGGGAATACTTCCCTGAAAAGAAATTCAGGGCCTATCCATCGGGAAACCCCGCTGGATAGGCTTCCTTGAACACCCCCGAACCCATCCGCTGAAGTTCTTTTCCGCACACCCGGACAGAACATCTCTCGTGACAGGCGAAGAGAGTTACTCCATCAGATCACCTGGAAAAGGCCCGCAAAAACCAGAAGAAACCATTCCTCTCCCCATTCAAGTCATCCTGACACATTCGACGATCTCGTGGAGATCTACAATCCGATGTGCAACAAGCAGATCCTGATCTCCTCCACCCTGACCACCGTATCCCGGCGCCGCCCCGGGAAGGATCAGCCGCGTCGGACACCGTCCGAGCGTGGATCAAAAAGCCGCTCTCGGAGGAGCTCGATCAGGGCCGTTTCGTGAACACTCTGGCTCTTTCCGCTTCTGACAAGAACTCCGATCTCCCGGGACTCCCCGAACTCGCTGAGTGGACAGGAGACGAGCATGGGGTAGCGGCCTGGAACTGTGGTGAGGAGACGCTCCGGGAGGATCGCACACCCGAGAGCCATCTCCACCCCTGCGGCAATCGCCTCAAGTGTTTCGAACTCGCTGACCTCCCCCGGCCGGACCTGTTTCCTCCGGAAGGCCCGGTCGATCAGGACCCGGGTGGCCGAGACAGCGGGAGGAAGGATCAGGGGATACGCCGCCAGTTCTTCGAGGCTCACGCCGGTGCCTCCTGAAACCGGGTGGTCGATGGGGACAGCGGCCACGAAGGTGTCAGTCCAGAGCCGGATCTGGCGAAGCCCCTCGACCCGGCCGGGAAGAGTCACCACGGCAAGATCAAGCATCCCCTCCCGAACCCGGACCGCCATCTCCTCGGAGGAGCCGATGGAGAGGTCGATCCTCACCTCCGGCGACCTCCCCCGAAACTCCCGAACGGGGCCTGCAAGACCCGAAGCTGCCACATAGTGGCTTGCCCCAGCAGCGATCCTGTGCCGACTGGCCCCATCAGCCTCCCGAACACGTGCGAGACCCTCCCCGATCCGTTGGAAGATCTCCTCCGACTCCCTGAGAAGACTTTCCCCTGCGGCGGTGAGCCGCACGCCCCGGCCGAACCGGGCGAAGAGGGGAACACCGACCTCCCGGGCAAGGATCCCCATCTGGCGCGTTACAGCCGGTTGAGTCATGTGGCGGGCTTCGGCCGCCCGGTGCATGCTGCCGGAGGTTGCCACCGCGCGAAAGGTCTCGAGATAGTCGAGGGTCACAAGCTTATTGATCATTTTTTCCTATCTTTTTACTAAAAAAGTTTAATTTTACTTATCAAATAAGATTGTCTACACTTCAAGAGAAAGTTGCAAGCGGAGGATTCTCCTTCGCGG
>JAKBTA010000049.1 GCA_021844645.1 Nitrospirota bacterium | reverse complement strand
TCGATCGTGGCAAGAATCTCTCCAAACTGGACTGGATCACCCTCGTTGACTGCGAGTCCGATCAGCCGTCCGGGTTGCCTTGAGGAGACGTAAGTGATCTTTCCCTGTACATAGGCGTCATCAGAGGATACGTAGCGGGTCTCTCCGTACCAGTGGCTGATTCCCCACAGAACTGTCAGAAGAAAACCCAAAAGGGGGGTGATCACGGCAAAAGAGAAAAGACTGCTTCGTTTTTCCGGACTGTGATTCTGACTTTCTTCGGCCATTCTGATCTCTCCCTGGTCATGATTCGATTTTAAGTGATTTCTGTTTCTTATCTTTTGCCGTTGGCCGGCAAACCTGCCAGTGTTTCTTTTTCCTTGCGATCGCTTTCTCCCACCCTTTTCTCAGATAGGAAAAAAATGAGGACAAATGCCAGAAAAGCTCCGATAAGGCCAATAATTCCAAGGTCATAAAAGATGATGTTGGATGTATAGGACTGGGCGAGCCTATCCGCAAGAAATATGTCGGAATGGCCCATCCTGTGTGTGGAGAGCTGGGGTAACATCTGTGAAAAGACAGGTTTTACATGGAGGACCAGATGTCTTCCAAGCATTGTCCCCCATGCACCTCCAATGAATTGGGCAAAAAGAAGATAGGTTGTTGCGGCCCGGACCTTGCTTTGAGGAAAGAGCTTTGATGCAAGAGGTGGAAGCGAGATTTGTGTCAATGCCAGCCCCGCTCCAAAGATCAATTGGGATTTGACAATAAAGGAGAGGCTGAATCCTGTTGCCGGAAGAAATAGAAAATCGATATTGGAAATGGAGACGAGAATGCAGCCTGTTGTGAGGAGAATTGCCCACTTGCCCGCTAAAAATCGGGAGAAGAGAAAGGAAAGGGACAGAAGGATTTCGGTAAGGGCTCCGACAGCCACCAGGGCTCCGGCATCATGAGCCATGAAATGGTAGTTTTTTTCGAGAAACGGTGCCAGAAGATAGAGTCTTCCAAAGCTTTGTGTGGACTGCATGAATACGATCGCAAGAATCCCGATGAATAGAGGTTTTCTCAAAACTTCTGTCGGAAGGATGGGATCTCTTGAGAGCGCGGACCAGATCCAGAAGAGAAAAAACAATAAAAGTCCGGAAAAAAGGAGAAACCCCGTTCCAGAAGAGTGCCATCCGACCCATTCTGCCCGCATGAACCCGGTAAAAAGGCATCCAAGGGATGTTGCCATCAAGACAAATCCTGTCCCGTCAAATCTTCGGGGGTCTTGTCTCGGGTGGTTCGAAAGAAACGCCTGTGCAAAAAATATGGCCAGAAATCCGATGGGGATATTGATTGCGAAGGCCCACTGCCATCCGGGATTGTCGATGATAAATCCCCCGATTGTGGGCCCCAGAGTGACCCATACGGCTCCAAAAAGCGCAAAGTAGGACATGGCAAGGGACCTCAGATTTTCCGGAAAAGATTCCTGAATCAATATGGGTGCAAGAGGAAGGAGTATCCCTGCGGATAGACCCTCAATGCCCCGGCTCAGCATCGCTTCCGTAAAATTGACGGAACCGGCCATGCACAGGGATCCCAACATAAAGATCAGAATCGCTCCGGAGTAAAGATCCTTTTCTTCAAGAAATCCCCTGAGACGATGAGAGAGCGGAACGCCGACAGCAAGAGCCAGGCTATAGCTTGCAGTGAGCCATCCTGCCTCATAGCTGGTGACACCCAGTGTGCTCACGATGAAGACACGTCCGACATTGGTGATCGTTGTGTCGGCAAGAGGCATTCCCACGCCAAGGATAACTGTGGCCAGGACAAGCCATGGGGAGATTTCCCGACTGGAAAAAAATGGGGAGAGTCTCATCTGGAAACCAATGGATAAGGGAGATTGGTAAAAGAGAACTCTGGCCAGTCAAAGGAGGATTCAAAGGCGAGAAAGACAAGTAAAAAGAATGCGGCCAGACAACGAAGTGGCTGTGTCCTGATGAATGCGAGAAAGGCCATTTTCTGTTTATGGGAAGACTTTTCGGGTGCCCTGATCAATGATTCGAGGAACCAGACCAGAAAGAAGGAAGACAGAAGAAGAATCTTGAAAAAACCATCATCGAATAGCACAGCTCCCCCTACTTTTTTAAAGTAGGGGTCATCATCATCCGGTGTCATATCAAACACCGCTGCCGTTCAGGCGAACCCCATCGCCCATGATTCGGAATGATTCAATCCACCATCCCATGACCGGTTTATTATGGATGAAAAGACGATGGAAAACAAGCATTGTTTTTGGGGTTCCGGGTCCATGTTCAAACAGGTTGCTGAATCTTGTTTCCATTCTCCCATGCGGAGCGGACTGCCATTATGATTCTTGTCATAATGGCAGTCCGGAATGACCGTTTCATCTCCTGTCCATCGCACGATTTTCAGGTCCATGAGCCTCTTTGATCTTTTTCAGGAAAAAACAAGGTCTCACTTGTCTTTTTTCCTATGGTGGGGATGGGGAGATCTGTTTTTGTCCTTGTCTTCTTGGCACTATTCGGCTAGTATTTCTGGAATCAGTGATGCTTTGGCCGGTTTTATGCCGCAGTCAGCCGACCTGTCTGTTTTTTGCACAGGGGCGTGTCGTGTTTTGCTTGGATCAGACCGAATACTTTCATCAGATAATTGAAGGGAGGGGCTTTTGGGCCAGAAGAAAAGAAGGACAGTCTCGATTATCGGGGCTGGAAATGTAGGTGCCACAACAGCCCAGAAGATCGTTGAGAATGGATTGGCTGATGTTGTCATTCTTGACGTCCGGGAAGGTATTGCCCAGGGCAAGGCCCTGGACATGCTCGAGTCCGGGCCATTATTGGGTTTTGATACCCGTGTGACGGGATCCGGTAATTACGCTGATATCGAAGGATCATCGGTCGTAGTTGTCACCGCAGGATTTTCCAGAAAACCCGGAATGACGAGAGATGATCTTCTCCACAAGAACGGAGAGATCATGATCGAGATTTCGGAAAAGATCAAAAAACATGCTCCCGAAGCCATTGTCATCATGGTGACCAATCCCATGGATTTGATGGCTTATACCCTCTGGAAGGTCACTGGCTTCAAGAGGGAACGGGTCATCGGCATGGGTGGGGCTCTTGATTCTTCCCGGTTTGCCTATTTTGTCAGCGAGGTCAGCAAGACATCGGTGTCGAATATCCAGACGCTTGTCATGGGAGGGCATGGTGACCTGATGGTGCCGCTTTTGAACTTTTCGACGATTTCCGGTGTTCCTCTTCCGAAGGTTCTCGACCCCAAGACCTTGGAATCCCTTGTCGCCAGAACCCGGGACGGGGGCGGTGAAATTGTCCGTCTGATGAAGGATTCCTCAGCCTATTTTGCTCCAGCGGCAGCGGTTTACCTGATGATTGAGTCTATCCTTCATGATCGTCACCGGGTTGTTCCCTGTTCGGTCTATCTTGAAGGGGAGTATGGTGTCCAGGGCGCTTTTTCTGGTGTCCCGATCCGTATCGGAAGTGCCGGCCTTGAAGCGGTTGTCGAGCTTCCCCTTTCTTCTTCAGAGAAGTCTGCCTTTGAGGCTTCCGTTAAGGCCATTCGCGAAGGGGTAGCCTCCCTTCATCGGCATTTCCCCGATAAACTTTGATCATTCTTTTTGGGTGCGGTGGTTCCTTGGAATGTTGCTCTCCTGAATCGGTGGGGATGAAGGACCCCTTGGAGAGCTCCTGATGGCAAGAGTTTCCAAATGGCGGACTTTGTTCCAAAACAAACCATTCGTCCTTTTCCTTGCGGCGATACCGATCGTTCTGACCCTTGGGGGGCTTGGATATATCGCCCACCGTCACGTTGTTTCAAGAGGGACGGTCCCGGTTGATACCCATCCGGTTCCTCGGGCACAGGTGGTTATTTCGGGGTTTCTGTACACCCGTTCTGTGGATGGCCAGACAAAGTGGTTCATCAAGGCGATGAAGGCCTCCATCGGAAAAGGGGAGACGACGACCCGTCTCTGGAACCTTTCGGCTCATATTCTTGTTAAGCCGGATCTGGTTCTGGACATATCGGGAGACAAGGGTGTGATCGACCAGATCTCCCATCAGTTTTATGTCAAGGAAAAGCAGGTTCCGGTTGCAGCGCGATTTTCGAATGGTCTGGAGATTGTTTCAAGTCGGCTTGACTATGATGATAAGGCCGATTCTATCCATACGAATGGGCAGGTTTTGATTCTGGGCCGTTCAATGATCATTCACGGCAGGGGGCTTCACTCCACGCCAAAAAAGCAGTTTTTCCAGCTTGATGAAGGAGTACGGGCTGTATTTGCGGGCTGAATTCCAGAGAAGATCCTTGATCACTCGTATTCCAACCTGTTCTTTCGGCCGGTTTTATTCCCGGATATTGTTGGGATTTTTCATTTGGTGTTCGTTTTTTCCCCAAATCAGTAATGCGGCATCGGGTGCTTCTCCGGATACCCATGGGGAAGAACCTCCTGTTGTGACCATCATCAAGTCTGATCACATGCTTGCGGAAAACATTGAAAATAAAATTCATTTTTCAGGTCATGTGCATCTTGTGAAAGGTCATCTGAAACTGACAGCCGATACGCTGGATGTTTTTTTTGTTCCCCCCGGAAAGGGGGGAACCCTGATGGAAAACATGCAGGGAAAATCCGGAACACAAAAGGTTCAGACGATGGTGGCGAGAGGGCATGTTGTGATCCTGAAAGATCTTCGCCAGGCTTTTGCTGGAAAAGCTGTCTATATCGAATCAAGCCACCTGTTCGTCCTGACGGAGTTGCCGGTTGTGATTGAAAATGGTGATAGAATTTCCGGAGAACGGATCACCTTTTTTACCAGAATCAATAAAAGTCTTGTCCAGGGACATGGGCTTATGCTTTTAAATGGAAAGGGAACCAAGAAGAAATCCGATGTTTCCTCTCCCGGGAAGAGGGAGCCTTAATGGCAATCACTGTTTCTGACCTGAAAAAAAATTACCGAAAAAGGTGGGTTGTCGGAGGAGTGAACCTGAATGTTTCCCAGGGAGAGGTTGTCGGTCTTCTGGGGCCAAATGGAGCCGGCAAAACGACAACTTTTTACATGATTGTCGGTCTGGTCAGACCTGATGGGGGTAAAATCCTGATGGACGATGACGAGATTTCCCATCTGCCGGTCCATATGAGAGCCAGAAAGGGGATCAGTTATCTCCCTCAGGAAAGTTCCATCTTCCGAAAGCTGACGGTTTCTGAAAATATCATGGCTGTCCTTGAGTATATGGACCTTTCACGATCTGAGAGACAAAGCCGGCTGGAAACCCTTCTTGGAGAGCTGAACATCTCCCACCTGACAAAGAACAAGGCTTACACACTGTCCGGGGGGGAGCGAAGACGTGTTGAGGTGGCCAGGGCTCTTGCGACAAAGCCGAGATATATCCTTCTTGATGAGCCTTTTGCAGGTGTGGATCCCATTGCAGTGATCGATATCCAGAAAATCATTGCCGATCTCAAAAGGCGTGATATCGGAGTGCTGATCACCGACCATAACGTCCGGGAAACACTTGAGATCACCGATCGGGCTTATGTCATCAACCAGGGAATGATTCTTGAGGAAGGTACACCGTTTGAAGTTGCCAACAGCCCCAAGGCCAAGGCGTTTTATCTGGGAGAGAAATTCACATTGAACACGCCTGCGGGGGACCATTCATGATTCGGCAGTCGCTGGAAATCAAGCTGGGTCAAAAGATGGTTTTGACACCCCAGCTCCAGCAGTCGATTCATCTTTTGATGCTTTCCCGACTCGACCTTGTCGATGAAATGATCGAAGAGGTTCAGGTCAACCCTCTTCTTGAAATGCTGGAACCCGGGGAAACGGCGACTCCTGACGGAGAAGAGTTTTCAAGTGATCCGGGCTCTGACAGTGAATCGTTTGCTCAGGAAGAGATGGATTCATGGGATGTGGATGCCGCATCCACGCGAGGAGATCCGGAGGATCAGCCATCGGATCCTCTCTCAACATGGGAGCATCCCATGCTTGAGGGGCTTGATGCGGCGGACAGCTTTCGCGATGAACAGCTGAACCGGGAAGAGCCATCTTCCGATTATTCCTACGAGAAATTTCTGGCGGGGGGGACCTCCCTTGAAGAGCATGTCAACTGGCAGCTTTCTTTTTCGGACCTGAATCCCAGGGAGAGGGATCTTGCCTGCTTTCTTTCAGGAAATCTGAATGAAGACGGCTACCTGCAGATCTCCAAAGAGGAAATTCCCGCGGAGTTGCTGGAGGGGGTTTCCTTCGAGCATGTTTTGGGAGTCCTTCAGGAGTGTGACCCGCCCGGTGTCGGGGCCAGAAATCTTCGAGAGTGCCTATTGATCCAGGCGAGACAGCTTGATCTTGTCGATTCCCTGGTTTGGCGCATCCTGTCCGATTGCATGGACGAGTTCCTGGCTTCCCAATTCAAGTCGATCATGAAAACGCTTCATGCGACAGAGTCCGAACTGGAATCGGCTATGGCCATTATCCGTCGTTTTGAGACCAAGCCGGGCCGACCGTTTGATCAGGATGCGCCGACAGCGATTGCCCCTGATGTTCTCTTTCGCGACGCTGGTGGCGGGGAGATTGAAGTCAGCCTGATTGAGGCAGGGATTCCAAGGGTCAGGATTCACCCGACGTACCGGGATCTTCTCAAAAATATGAGGAAGGACGATGTTTCCCGATCCTATTTTGAGGACAAGCTGAAAAATGCCCAGTGGTTTTTAAAAAGTATCGAGCAACGAAAAAAAACGATCCTCCGTGTCGCAGAGGCAATTTTGCGCTATCAGAGGGATTTTTTCTTTCAGGGTCCATCTGCCCTCAAACCGCTAGTCTTGAAAACGATAGCCCAGGATCTTGGCCTTCACGAGTCGACCATATCCAGGGTGACAAACAAAAAATATGCGGATACCCCATTTGGTCTGACCGAGCTGAAGTTTTTCTTTTCCGGTTCAATTGCATCCTCAAACGGGGACGATCATTCTTCTGTGAGCGTTCGTGAAAAATTGAGGGAGATTGTTCGAAAGGAAAGTCCTGAACATCCTTTTTCTGATCAGGAAATCATGGAACAGCTTTCTAAAGAGGGTATCGTCATTGCCCGAAGAACGGTGGCAAAGTATCGAATGGAGCTTGATATACCTCCAGTGAATAAAAGAAGGAAGGCCACCCATTAGGGGTGGCCCCACCTTCGGGAGAATGTTTGTCCCTTAAGGAAATGTTTCCGTCTTTTCGTTGACATATTCTCTTGCTGGATCTAAGTTATGCTCATCTGTTTTTGGGAGGAATTTTATCGGGGATTTTCTGGAGATCTCTTGCCCTGTCGGGATATTGTGGCTTTCCCGAAAGAGAGGAACGTATTTCGTGAGGATCTGATGTCCATGCTGTTCCTGACCTGTTCCTGGGGTCGAATGCCAAATGCCAAGATGCTTGGTCGTTGATGGGTAATCCATCAGATTGGTTCTAACAAAAACTGAAAGGAAAAGGGAGAGACCGAATGCAAACACTGATGACTGCACGACACATGGAGCTGACTGAGGGTATCAAGGAAAGAATGAATGAAAAAATGGCTGTCCTTGATCGGGTAGCTCCAGAGAACAGCCATGCGGAAATAGTGATGTCGGTGGAAAAGATCCGTCAAAAAGTGGAAGTGACTCTCCATGCCAATGGCCGCATTATCCATGCCGAGGCTGTTACGAACGACCTGTATGGCTCAATGGATCTTGTGATTGAAAAACTCCAGCGCCAACTGGTCAAATTCAAGGAGCGACTTGGCCACAATCGGACAACAGGTGTGATGCCCGTTCCGACAGAGTCTTCGTCTCCAAAGACTCTTCCTCCACTGGTGAAGAGCAAACGTTTTCCCGTGAAGCCGATGAATCAGGATGATGCGATCTTTCAGATGGAGCTTCTCGACAAGGACTTTTTTCTCTATCTGGATTCTTCCGATCAGGTCATGATGCTTCTCTATCGGCGACGGGACGGTAGTCTCGGTCAGATTCGTCCGGAATACTAGAGGTTTTTGGAGAGGGAGATGGACCGGATGCATTTTTTATTTGTAAGTGGCCTGTCCGGTGCCGGAAAGAGCCATGCGATTCAGGTTCTTGAGGATCTGGGTTACTTTTGTGTCGAAAATCTCCCGTCTCCATTGCTTTCAACTTTTGCCGAGCTTTTGTCCCATAGTGTGCCGGCCATTACGAATGTTGCCATCGGTATCGATATTCGGGAAAGAGGCTTTCTGGATGTTTTTCTCCGCTTTTATGAAGACCTTAAAAGTCAGGGGCGAAACTCTGAAATCCTTTTTCTTGAGGCCGATGATTCGGAATTGATTCGCCGTTTTTCTGAAACAAGGAGACCTCATCCGCTCTCCGGATCCAGCGGGATCTCCCTTGTTGAGGCCATACAGGATGAACGGGAAAAACTGGCATCCCTCAAGTCCAGGGCAGACCGGCTGATCAATACGACAGGGGTCAAAACTTCCGAGCTCAAAACAATCCTGTTCAAACTCTATGGTCATGGACAGGAGCACAAGGGGCTGAAGCTTTTCATCATGTCTTTTGGTTTCAAATACGGGGTTCCCATTGAATGTGACATGGTTCTTGATGTCCGATTTTTGCCAAACCCGTATTATGTTCCTGAACTCAGGGAGAAGACCGGACTTGATGAACCGGTTTGCAAAATGGTTTTTGCGGAAGGTGGAGAGTCCTTTCTCCGGGAACTCCATTCTTTTCTTTCCTATCTGCTTCCCAACTATATTTCGGAAGGACGGTCTGTTTTCACTCTCGGACTGGGATGCACAGGCGGAAAACATCGTTCTGTAGCCTTGGCACAGGCATTGGGTGCCGAGTTGCTGGACAAAGGATATGACATGCGGGTTATTCACCGGGATTTGGGGAAATGATGGACTGTTGCCAAGAAAAGATGAATCAGATGGATTGTGCGGAAAATCCCGGAAAGGGGGGCATGGCGCTTTTATCGAGCCTGTTGGCCTGTTCTCTCCTTTTTTTGTCCGGGTGTTCCTCTGCTCCCCCCAAAAAACAGATCTATTCCTATGAGCTTCCATGGTCCGGAAGTTCCATCCATGTTCAGAGCGTGACACCCACTCCTTCCGGGAAGGTCATGGATGGAAATGCCAGACTATCCGCTTATTTGAAGGATCTTGATGAGAATAAACAGAAGATGATTGAGACGATCAGGACACTGTCCCTCTCAGGCAACCAGACCGTGGGCCAGGCGATGGCTACCCAGCCGGCGCTCCTGAGAAGGATCAACCTGTTTTTAAACCAGGCGAAAGTCACTTCGATCCAGAATGTTCCCGGAAAAGGAATTCTGGTTGCCCAGAGCGTCTATCTTGGAGCGGATTTTCAGTCTCTTCTGGGTGTGACATTACATCTTGTTCCCCATAAGAAGAAAAAGAAGATGGGACCAGACAACACAAAGCCGGGCGGTGGGGCCGGTGGTGGAGGCGGTATGCCAATGATGCCGATGATGCCTTGATTCGCTTTCTCACGGCAGGAGAATCTCACGGTCCGGCTCTGGTCGGGATGATCGAGGGAATCCCCTCGGGAATGCCGCTGGATTCGGATATGCTTCGGGAAGATCTTTCAAGGCGAAAAATGGGGTACGGCCGGGGTGGCCGAATGCGGATAGAAACTGATGAGGTTCGTTTCTTGACCGGCGTTCGCCGGGGGGTGACCATCGGAAGCCCCATCACGGTCATCCTTGAGAACAAAGACTTTTCCCATTGGGAAGAGGATATGGCCGTCGGTCCCAGAAGTGGGGAGCCGGAGCGCCAGGTTTTGATTCCC
>JAKBTA010000048.1 GCA_021844645.1 Nitrospirota bacterium | reverse complement strand
TGATTCTCCGGCGATCGACCGAAAGAGGAACGACCATTGATATCGCGACAGGGTCATGGATGCCTGACTGTGGATCCACCTCACGAGCTGATAATACGCTCTTCTTTTTGCGGAATAAACTTCTGCTCCAAGTTCTAGCTGAACAATGAAGACTTTTTCCGCGGAAGTCATGTGGTTTTTGGAAGGTGGCCGTCAACAAAAGGAGTTGATCAACCTGAGAATCGCCGGGGGCGATCATGGGATTCGACCTGCATCCGTTTATCGGGATGGAGCGTCTGAATATTGCCAGGATCGCGATGATGGGCCCGGAAATGGTATCATTGATTCGAGGGGTGGGGGGTAAATGTTCTTTTTCCTTGATCAAACGGAGGAGCGGTTGTGGAAAAAATGTCGGTAGTGTTGGCCTCGGATGAGTTTGAAAAGCTGCAGGCGGGTTGCATGATGGCATCTGTGGCCTCGGTTTCGGGTGTAGAAGTCAATGTCTTTGTCACAATGGCGGCAATGACCTGTTTCAGGAAAAAAACGGTTGCCGACCGAAGTTTTCCAAAAATGGGAGAAGTGGGGCAAGCGGCTATAAGGAAAAAGGCTCCCCTGTTTTCTGATCTGTTGCTCCAGGGCAAAGAGATGGGGTCTCTGAAGGTATTTGCCTGTGCTTTGGCGCTTGACCTGATTGATGCCAAACTGGATGAAATGGTGCCTCTTTTTGATGAAGTGGTCGGTGTTGCGACATTTCTGGGAAAAGCTGAAGGTGGGCAGGTACTCTTTGTCTGATCTTCAAAATATGAGACGGGGTGATAATAATGGGTGGTGAATCCTTAAATCCAGATGAAGTAATCGATGCAAGAGGGCTTTATTGCCCTGGTCCGCTTATGGAGTTGATCCGGGTTATTTCGGTCAAGCCTGTCGGTTCAGTCCTGAAAATACTATCTTCCGACGAGGGTTCAGCCAAGGATATTCCTGCTTGGATTGCGAAGGTTGGACAACAGTATATTGGTACGGAAAAAATGGACGGCTACTGGGAGCTTTTGGTCAAGAAAGTCAAGTGACTTTTGTTCCGGTTTGATGTTTCCGATGGGGGTATTACCAATGCCCCCGTTTTTTGAGCCGTTACAAGTGTATTGCAGGACTATTTTTCCGAAAATTGCCGGATATAGTTCACGAGCTGTTTATGGGTGATTCCGATGTCCTGCACTGTGAATGTGGGGAAGTTTCGTTCATTGGTTCCTATCGCGAGCTCCATTGTGTACGGTTTTTCGAGGAAAGTCTGTTTCGCTGAAAAAAGAACAAGGATTTTCGCTATTCCTGTTAGAATCTCCTCTCCCTGATACCCCAAAAGAACACCGATTTCTCCGCCCGGAACACCGATGAGGGTTCCTACGGGATAGATTCCGACCATGTTTGCGAGAGTTCGACCGATATCACGGTCAACTCCCATATTGCTCTGAAGAAGAAATGTCATGGCCTTGTGTGGCGACATGCCTTTTCTGTAAACCCGATCTGCGGTCAGGGCTTCGTATACATCGAGAACCATGATTCCCTGGGAAACGGGATGAATTTGTGGAAGGTCCAGAGCATAAGGATAGCCCTTTCCTCCGTGACGCTCATGATGCTCTTCCGCGACTTTTGCTGCCAGATTCCTGAGATCGGGTTCCGGGGATTTTTTCAGAAAGCGGGACCCAAAAAGCGGGTGTTTTCGCATCTCTTCCCACTCTTCCGGGGTAAGCCGGGATGGTTTTTTAAGGATTTCTGGGGAGATAAATATTTTTCCCAGATCGTGGAGAGATGCGGCCATTCCCCATGACATCCACTCTTCTTCAGGATATTTTTTTCTGATGGCATATCCGACTGCAAGCATCATCGTATTGGCAGAATGAATGAATGTCTCGTCGTCATTGCCTGAAATGTCGGCAAGAAACGAGGTGGAACTCTTGTTTTGAAGGATCAGTCTGATCGTCTCCCTGACCATTTCCCGGATTTTTTTGGTGTCCATGGTTCTGCCCATCCGGGCTTCGTTGAAGGATCCTTCAAGAATCGAGGCGGTATTTTTCTGGATTCTTTCAATTTCGGAGAGCTCCTTGGTGGAAGGTTCCGGAACTTCCATCAGGCTCTCCGAGTCCAGACTTGTTCGTTTCGTATCGTTTTGCCGGGGGGATTCCTTCAGAACTTCTTGTGCCGGATGTTGGTTCGATTCGCTTTCGGGGAGAGTCTTGATTTCTATGGAGACCTTTCTGATGCCGTTCTTTTCAAGCCTCAGGATGTCGTCTTTCGAGCGAATGACAAAATGATGAGAGACAAGAGTGGTTTCAAACCAGTTCTTATCAACGCCTACGACAGTCATTCCGATTTTAAGATCCGTTAACGGGATTGTTTTTTTCATTCACGGCTTTCTTGCGGTAAGAGCCACATGAGTGTGCTCTATGTCAAATCGAGTTTGTGAATCCGGTCTCCAATACGGTTGAGAGCCTCTTGCATCACGGAGGTTATTCCGCCAAGAAGGAGAAAGGTGGCTGCCTGCCATATCAATGCCTTGCGATGAGGATGGCGGGGGTTTTCAATGAGTTCCCGACAGTAGTTGCTGTATGCTTCTTCGGTTGGGGGCACTGCAACCGGTTCAAGACCTTCCTTGACCGGAGGAAGCGTGTCCAGTTGATGATCTGGATCAGTATTGACCCGATATATTTTTGTTGGTCGATGCGTAAACAGGCCAACGCTCCCTTCCTGTCCACCGACAAATGTGATGCTGGCATTGGGATGTGCGGCGGTGACCATCGATTCCATTGGTGCCAGAATGGTCTCATGGAAGTATCCGACTGCCATGTGAGAGAGGTTCATGGGATTCAGAGCTTTTTCAACGGTGTTGAAAATGGATCGCAGCCCCAGTTCCCTTCTGATCGGGGCAAGTTTTGCAAGCTCTGGAGTGATGTCCTCCTGAGACAAGCAAATAATTTTATTTCTGTTCAGGTCAGTGAGGGCCGTTTCAGGTCTTGAGATCGGAAGTCCGAGTTTTTTCCAGAGAGGGACCAGTCCCACGCCAAACTTGGCAGGGAGATCCTGATAGCCGTGCAGAACGATGGGGAGCCCCGCTTTTGCTGCGAGCACAGCGGCCGGAATCCAGAGCCCTGGAGCTCTGGCGTGTCCATCGTAGGGGCATCCGAGGTCGAGACCATCGATTGTCGTTGATGTCGAAGGAACTTTAAGAAAAGATTTCAGAGAAAGAAGAAAACCTTCCATTTCAGGGGCTGTTTCACCCTTGGTCCTGAGAGCCAGAAGCAGTCCGCCAGTCTGTGCCGGGGTTGCTTCTCCAGATAGAATCAGTTGGCATGCTTCAAATGCTTCGCTCCGGGAAAGTCCTTTTGATCCTTTTGGGCCGGTTCCAACGGATTTAATGAGTTCCTTGATTCTCTTAGCGATCACGAGGGCTCCTCACTTTTTTTGGCTTCAATCCATAGCGTGTTCCACTCTTCCGGCGAAAGAGCGGACAAGCTTTTCCCTGTCCGGGAAGCACTTAGTTCCATTTGATGAAACCGATTCCTGAAACGGTTGTTCGCTTCGAGCAACGCCTCTTCTGCCCGTATTCCAAGATGTCTGCCAAAGGAAGAAAGAGCCAGAAGCAAGTCTCCAAATTCATGCTTCAATCGCCCGATCGATTCATTGCGGGCTTCCGAGAGTTCCCCGAGTTCTTCGAGAACCTTTTCCCAGGCGCCTTCGGAAGATGACCAGTCAAAGCCAACGCGTCCTGCTTTCTTCCCGAGCTTTTGCGCAGCATCAAGGGCAGGCATGGATCTGGGAATGCCGTCAAGCATCGATTTCCTGTTTCGATGCTCATCCTCCGTTTTTTTGATTGCTTCCCATGTTTCCCATATTTCACCGATCTTCTTGTCAGGGTCGGGGTTCTCGAAAACATGCGGATGTCTCCGAATCATCTTTTCAGCGGACTTATTCAGGAGGTCCGAAACAAGAAGACCGTTTTTTTCCCAAATAATTTGTCGCATAAAAAACAACACGGTGAAAAGGTCCGCGATTTCTCCCGAAGCTTCGTCGAGATTTTCTGCGGAAATAGCATCCGAAAGCTCATAGACTTCTTCTCGAAGGTCTTCAAGGAGGGTTGTGAGCGTTTGTGACCGGTCATAGGCACAGCCATCATCTCCGCGCAACCTGTTAATGACTCCTATCAGTCTGGAGACCGCTTTTGAGTCCTCCCCATCGAGTTTGTCCAATCCTTTTGCCCCCTATCAATGACTCTCCACTAAACCTGAGAACGATTGTCGTGGGGAGATGCGAATGATCTTCCCTGCCACTCAGCGAACGCTATAGTGGTGTTTTCCAGTCTCGCGAGCGGATGTTCCTCTTTGATCTGTTCCTCTTTCTCCGAGGATTGGAGAAGCTGTTTCTGGCTTCGAATCTTGTTCCCCTCTCCCCGGAGACTTTGATCCTCGACCGCTCTGTCATTGTTGTGTCTGTTTCCCGCCCGCCGGATCATCTTCTGCGTGATTTTCACTTCCGCAGCAAGACGGATTTTCAGGAACAAGCTTGCGTTTTGATCGGCATTGTCCCATCTGTCCGCAGTTCTGCAGGCAAACTTGGTCCGGGAGGTTGTGGAATAAGCGTGAAAGCGTTTGCCGGTCTGCATGGGAAGAGAATACCTCAAGGAGATGGCCGAAACAAAGATGGGTGGTCTTTTGATCCACGACTGGCTTGTGTCCTAAGAAGGGGATCTCTCCGCCGAGAAGGTAATGCTGGAAGGACGATCGGGGAGAATGGCGGTATCGCTGAAATAAACTGGCAGTGAGATTTTTGAAAAGATTGCCCGGACAAGGATCTGCAACGGGTGGGGATGTGTGATGTCTTTTCCATTAAACAGGAGAGCCTCCCTGACAAGGAGCCTCTCCTGTCAAGTTCATTCAGAAGGTTCCGATTCCGCCAATCAGTGGAGCCTGGAACTTTTCAAAGATTACAAAGAGGATCACAGGAAAAGCCAGGATGAAAGTAAAGAGAACCATTGGGGCTGCTCCAAGTGAGGGCTGATTGTTGTTCATGATTCGGCTCCTTTGTTAAAAGCCCCAAAAGGGCATTGATGATGAGTGTGGCACCATTCCTGAAGGATGGTTACAGGGAATACAGGAGCAAGTGGTATGCCCGGATTCTTTTGAGGGATGGTTTTATTTAATTATTTTTTGAATATGAGTTTTTTTTGAGGGAGAAAAGCCGGAGGAAAGAGGATGTTTCTTTTGTGAATCATGAGTCATGAAACACTGTTTCACTTGTTTCTTGAATGAAACATTCCCTGTTTCATGTTTAAACGTTTCATGTGGCGCCAGAGTGTAATTCTGCTGATTCCAAGAATTGAGGCCGCACCTTCGATTTTTCCCTTTGAAGAACGGAGTGCTTTTTCGATCCTGCGACGTTCAAACATTTCAGGATCGGGCAAATCCTCGTCAAAGGAATTCTTTTCGGCGGCAACAGTTGTTTCCCGGGAATAGAACCTGTCGGAGGCTTTTCGGACAGACTCCGGCAAATCCGAAGACTCGATGGGCTTGTGAGGATCTGAAACCGCAAGAACTGATTCGACCAGGTGCTTTAATTCCCTTATGTTCCCAGGAAAGTGATAGGCAGAAAGAACTTGCATGGCTTCAGGAGAGAATGAAGACGATGAAATCCTGTTTTGTTTTTGAAAAATATCCCTGAAGTGTTCGATCAGGATGGGCAGGTCTTCCGTGCGCTTTCGGAGAGGAGGAATATGAAGTGAAAGTCCGTTGAGCCGATAGAACAGGTCCGCCCTCATCCTCCCTTCCCTCAGCAGCTTCTCCGGATCTTCATTGGTGGCTGCAATGATCCTGGTGGAAATGGACTGCGACTGGCTTGAACCCATGGGTTCGAAGATGCCATCTTCGAGAAAGCGCAGCAGGCGCGTCTGGACAGCGGGAGGGATGTTCTCTATCTCGTCGATGAAGAGTGTTCCTCCGTGAGCACGGGAGAGTCTTCCCGACTGGGAAGACACGGCTCCGGTGAATGCGCCTCTCTGGTGGCCGAAAAGGGCATCTTCAACCAGGGTTTCAGGAATGACGGAAAGGTCAAGGGCGACAAACGGCCCGCGGGCTCTCCGGCTTCTTTCATGAATAAGACGGGCAAGGCATTCCTTTCCGGTTCCAGTCTCTCCGATGAGAAGGACAGGAATCTCCGTTTTGGCAATCCTTGTCAGTTTTTCCAGAAACGGTTCAGCCCATTCACGGGAGGCGACAAAGGTATGCTGATGATGCTTTGCGGGTGTTTCCTGAAAAAATGGCTGGAAAGACTTCAGGAGGTATGGATAGCCGATTAATTCGGTGGTGATCTTTTCTGTATTGATATTGATTTGGCCAAAAGAGGACTCGAGGCAGGGATATGGAATTTCCTGGTCTGATAAGTGGTTTGAAAAAAAACCGGATATTTTCTGGCAACTTCCTGAACAGATCCTGCCCTGAAGTGATTCAGGACAAAGAGATCCGATACTCTCGGCCGGGAGTTCCAATGATTCCAATGCAGACTCAGAAGCCCATGCAATCCTGAAGGAGTGATCAATGAGCACCATCGGAGAATTGGTGGCTCTTGAGATCGGTTCCATGATGGCGCTCAGGTTGATTTTGGATTGGGGTGTCATTCCTCCCACTCCTGTTCTTTTTCCGGATTGGCCAGGTCATCTTGAATGGGGTGGCGGAGAGAGAGGGATTTGAACCCCCGCTGGAGTTCCCCCCAGAGTTGATTTCGAGTCAACCGCCTTCAGCCTCTCGGCCATCTCTCCACATTTTTCCTGATAATATCATAGATGATCCTGTGGTCCCAAACGTTTTTTCTCAAAAAAATTCCGCAGGAGCTCCTTGACCGGTTCATCGAGAACTCCTTCCCGGACAATAATCTTATGGGCCCATCTTGGATCATTCTGTAAGTCATACAAGGATCCCATTACTCCGGAGCGTGGTTCTCTCGCAGAAAAGATGACTTCCCTGATCCTGGCCTCCATGATTGCACCAAAACACATGGGGCAGGGTTCGAGCGTGACATAAAGGGAGGCTCCCTGCAGTCTGTAGTTTTTTGTTGCCCTTGCCGCTTCCCTGATGGCCAGAATTTCGGCGTGGCCTGTTGGATCGCTCCCGGCAATGCGGGCGTTGTGGGCTCTGGATAAGATCTTGTCATCTAAAACGAGAATGGCCCCAACCGGTACCTCGTCAAGGGAAAAGGCTTTTTCTGCTTCGGAAATAGCCAATTTCATGAAATGCTGATCCTTTTGAAAGCGTGACATATATCACCTTTTTTATCTGGAAAAACCTGTCGTTTCTGATAGAATCAACCGATGAAAAAATCACTGGCCTGTCTTTTGCTGATTCTTCTTTTTTCCGTCGATCCGTTGCCGCTTTTTGCTGTTCCGATTGCGGTGCCCTCGGATTCTGCCGAGTTGCAGGAGAAACTTCCCAAAATGGCCTCCCTCATTATGAAGGGGAAGGCCAACCTTGCGCTACCTGAACTGAAAAAGCTCGATCTCCGTTATCCTGACCGTGCGACTGTCCACTTCCTTACAGGTATTGCATATGGGAAGCTTGGAATGAATGAAGATGCCGTCAGGGAGGAACGGCAGGCGCTTTCAGATGATCCTCAATATCTGCCGGCAAGAATCTCCTTGGGGATTGCCGAAGGGAATACCGGCCATTTCAAGCAGGAAATCCGCCAGGAGCGACTGGTTCTTTCCGTCGACCTCAAGAATGAGTCCGCCTGGGAAGCCACCGGATGGGCGTATGCTTCACTTGCAAAATGGAGTCTATCCAGAGAAGCGGAAGAACAGGCGATCCGCCTGAACCCTTATGATGACCAGGCTCACATGGTGCTGGGGATTTCCCTGGCGCATCTGGGGTTTTATGAAGAAGCGCTTACGGAAGAACTCAAGGCGAAAAAGCTGAACCCGAAAGATGGGGGAACGCTGAGGGCTATTGCCTGGATCAAAACACTTATTGCTCCTGAACATAAACAAAAACATGAAAATGATGTCCAGACGGTCAATCCGCTCCTCGCTCCAGACCAGGGGGATATTCCTCAGGGGGCTCCCGGGATCATTCCTTTGTCAGGAGGAACCAATTCGGGGAATACGGGCAATTTGAGGGCTCCTGCCAGGCCGTGATTTTCCTGATCATGGTCTCCTTGGCCAGGACTCCATGATCAGGAAAAGGAGCTGGAAGAAAGTTTTCTTTTGTGGTAGAGTTTTGGGCCGTTTGGAGGGGTGGCCGAGTGGTCGATGGCGGCGGTCTTGAAAACCGTAGAGCGAAAGCTCCGTGGGTTCGAATCCTACCCCCTCCGCCAAACTGCATTTCCAGTATCTCCATTTTGTGTCCATGGCGCTTAAATGCTATGCCTCTTCTCTCCTCACACAACCACTTCTCAGGTTTGATGGCCAAATAGGCGATTTACTCATCGCACAGGGGACCTCAATCTTGCCTGCCTCAGGGGCCTTCGTCGCTCTGTGGGGATCTCTGAATCTCCCCATGAATAAATTTATGGGGTTCTATCCGTGATTAAAGAAGGTCTGTCGGGCTCTCGCCTTTCGGCTATGCCTCCCGACTCTTCCCTCTCCACAGCCGGACTTCCGGGAGGAACGGCTCTGACTCCGGCTAGAAGCCGAAGGAGGCAGGACGGACTTTGCCACTCGCCGTTTGTTTGACTCGATGTACTGCCCGATGATTTCCATCGGAGCCCCGCCCACGGTGGAAACAAAATAGCTGTTGGTCCAGAGACTCGGCAGGCGGGTGCGGCACCAGCGGAACTCCTGGCGTAACAACCGTGAGGACCGTCCCTTGATCAGCTTGATCAGATGGTGAATACCGAACTGCGGATCCACCTCGACAAGGAGATGCACATGATTCGGCATGACCTCCATCTCCAGCACCGCGCTCCTGGTCTCAGAATACACCTGATGTATAATCTCCTTTAACCGATCGTCCGCCCCGTTCACCAGAACGTCTCTTCGGTATTTAGAACACCACACAACATGGTATTTACAGGAAAACACCACGTTGTTGTTCGATTTGTAGTTGACCTTATATTCTGGCATGAGCATCTTATCCAAGATCCACTTCAGATAATCAACCTCTGCTCACCCCATGGATGAATCAAGGGGCTTGCGCTGCGGATTCGGTCATGGATAGGGCGGTTTTTCCCTTTCTGGGAGGAATGTTTGGAGGAGGCGGTCCGGTGTGTTCGGAAAACGGAAAAGCCGGGGCAGGAGCTGTTCGAGGACAAAGCCTTCGGAGAGGATGGTAAGATACAGGGGGTTCAACCGACTTCGCACATCTTGGCCAAAATGGGCCTTTCGCTTGCGGGGCCGAAATCCACCCAATAGACTGGTGGCGGAAGGATGACAATTTCAGAAAGCAGCGAAATGAGGGGATTTATTTTTGTATTGAACTCCTGTCCCCGCATTCCCCTTCTTTGGCCGTAGGCCAAGAGGGGGTCAAGGGGACCATTTTTAGTCTATTCCAATTGAAGAATGAGTCTGAAAATAAGATCCTCCGATTAAGGGACCCGGATCAAAATCGTTCTTGGTTAAAAGCCTGGACCTGAGGTTTTTCTTTCTGCTTCTCAGGCCCGATTTTCAGGTCTTGCTGTCCAGGACTGAAAAAGAAGATCCCTGGCGGTATTCATCTGTTCAGCTGCTTCATTATCGGTCTTTGACAGACTGATCTTTTCCAGTTGAGCCATGGTCAAACCCGGTTTGAGACAACTCTCCGCACAGGGGAGAGATTTGAACTTTTCAAAAGGTGTTTGAATAT
>JAKBTA010000047.1 GCA_021844645.1 Nitrospirota bacterium | reverse complement strand
TTTCAGAAGATCGACCTGGTCGACCGGAACATAGAGCTTGTCTCCGTCACGGTATTCGACAATCAGGAATTCGCCGGGAATGTTCCCCACTTCGATTTCTCTAAGCCCACGATAGATACCAATCCCATGCTGTAGATGGACAACCGGTTCCCCTTCGGCAAGTCTGATCTGGTCCCTCCGGAAGGCCGCCGCAGCTGTCCGGAAGCGAGTTTCTCTGGTGCGGTCATATTTTTTTCGGAACAGGAAGGTGTCGGAAACCAGAAGAGTGTTATCTGGCGCGATGTAGATTCCTTCTCCGATATCTCCGAGGATCGTTTGGATCGATCCTTCCGGAGGAGGATTCTCTTCCTGGAGCTCTGAAAGGGGCGTAAAAGGAATGGCCTGGTTTTCAAGGATTTCCTGGAAGCGATCCCGTTGCCCACGGCTGCCAAAAAAGGTGATGACCCTCATCCGGGAGGAGAGTTCCCGGAGCCTCAAGATCCATGATTCATTCCTGTCGATCAGTTTTTCCGGAGGAGAAAAGAGATCGGGCGCATCGGGGTCATCGCGGAAGACAGACAAGAGGATCCTTGGATGGTCGGAGCCAAAGGAAAAAGGGGTTTTTTCTCTGGCTCCGAATGGAATGAAGGCCTTTTCAGGCGGAGGGAGCAATGCCCGCTCTTCCGCCGGAATGGATTCGTATGCATCGCGAATCCTCTCCTGCCAGTCATTGATCCGGATTTCGAGGGCATGGGGATCTTCGATGAAGAGTACAGGATCGGGGGTGTAGTCCAGCGGGCTGGTGATATCGTCGTAGAACTGTCCGATGTACCGCTCGATTCCGGGGGCCAGCGGGGTGGCCTGGTGGACTGAAAGGAAGTCCTTCAGTTCTTCAGAAAAATGGCTTCGGTTTATGGGCGGCAGCCATTCATGGCTAGGAGCAAGATCCAGTTTTTCGATGGACCCCATGGATCGTTGGGTATTGGGATCAAATCCTCTCATGGAGGTCAGCTCATCGTCCGTAAATTCGAGTCTGACCGGTTCAGGCCTTGAAGGTGTATAAAGATCAAGGATGGCACCTCTCACCGAAAACTCTCCCGGGGCAGTGACCTGTGGAACCCTGAAAAATCCGAGGGCGACCAGGGATTGGATGAGTTCCTGCCGGTCAACAAGTGTTCCCAGGGTGATTTCGGAAAGTCCCCCTGACAGAAGTCTTTTGGGTAACGTTTTTCTGGCGATGGCAGGAAAGGTTGAAACGACGAAGGAGACCGGTCGTCTTGAGAGCTCGGATAATACCGAGATTCTTTCGGCTCTCAGAAGGTCGGGAGGGCTCTCTTCCTCATAAGGAAGAATCTCTTCTTCGGGGAGAAGAAGCCCATCCGGGGCTTCCGGAAAAAGGGCATTGAAGCTGTTGATGTCATTGTAGAGGGATCGCGCCCGTTCCATGTTGGCCGTCAGAATCCAGAGCGTTCTGTCGGGGATCTGATCGAGAATAAGACCCGGGAGCAGAAAGGAGGCCTCGGGGGGAATTCCGGCAAGGGAGATTTCATCTCCCCGGGTCAAAGCGGGAGGAAGAAGCTGTTTGATGCGGTGACTCAGGCTTGGAAAAAATCTTTTCAAGGAAAGGCCATTTCTATGGGCATTGTCCATATTTTTTGATGATCATCTCCACAAGACCTGTGGTTGAGGAGTCCGGAACGAGTGGAATGGAGAGAACCTCTCCTCCGCGCTCCAGCACAAAAGGGGCTCCGACAATGCTTGAGATCTCCCAGTCTCCTCCTTTGACAAGAACATCAGGTTTTATTGCCATGATGAGCTCCAATGGTGTTGGCTCATCGAAGAGGATAACGGCATCAACGGCTCCAATGGCCGCCATGACGCGAGTTCTCCTGTTTTCCGGGACAATGGGGCGAAGGGGTCCCTTGATACGGGAAACAGAAGCGTCGGTGTTCATTGCAACAACAAGGAAATCCCCAAGGCTTCGGGCTTCTTCAAGAACCTCTACATGTCCGGCATGAAGAAGGTCGAAGCATCCGTTGGTAAAGACGATGTCATGTCCGGCCTGGCGCTGTTTTTCAAGCGCCGGAAGGAGTGTCTGGAGAGTGTGGATCTTCCCTGCTGAAGAATATGAAGAAGGGATGGTCCTGTTGGGATCAGGCAAAGAGCTCTTCCTCCACCAGTTCGCAGACGGCATGTCCGAGTGTAATGTGAGTTTCCTGAATGCGCGGCGTCATTTTTGAAGGGACGACGATGGAAAGGTCGGCATTGTCTTTAAGCTTTCCTCCGGTGCCACCGGTGAGTGCGATGGTCTTCAAGCCCATTTGGCGCGCTTTTTCCATGGCTTTCAGGACATTTTTCGAATTTCCGCTTGTACTGATACCGATGGCGATATCCCCTTTTTGACCATGGGCTTCGACCTCTCTGGAAAAGATGTCTTCATACGAGTAGTCATTGGAGATGCTGGTGAGTGTGGCCATGTTTGTTCCGAGGGCAATGGCAGGTAGACCTTTCCTGTCCTTGTAGAAGCGGCTGACAAGCTCTCCTGCGATATGGCAGGCATCCGATGAGCTCCCCCCGTTTCCGAAAAGGAGTACCTTTCCTCCCTGACGATAGCAGGAAACGATCATGTCAACGACCTTAGCAAGCTGTGGAAGGGAATCTTTCATGAATGCCTCCTTGACGGAAAGACTTTCCTGAAAGATGAGTCTCATTTTGGAGATGCGGGTTTCGTCGAGTGGCTGGCTCAAGAGTGTTTCTCCTATGGGTTGTATTCGGGCCGTCCCTGATCGATCCAGTTGCGGCAGGCGATGAGGGCTCTGGACATTTTTTCGATCGAGATCCGGATGACTTCATCGTCATGTCGGGTGGACAGGAAAAACGCTTCAAACTGTGAAGGGGGAAGATAAACTCCCTGCTTCAGGGATTCATGAAAAAAGACCCGGAACAGGGCCGTATCCGAACGAGCAGCGGATGTCCAGTCGGTAACGGGGTCCGGAGTGAAAAAAACGGTCATCATTGATCCCATGCGATTGACCGTTGCGGGGAGGGAGAGGCGAGAGATGATTTCCTTCAGCCCCTGGGAGAGTTTCCTTCCCTGTTCTTCAAGTTGGGAATAAAGGGCCGGTGTCTTGAGTTTCTGGATGGTTGCGAGACCGGCGGCCATCGATGCCGAGTTTCCAGAGAGGGTGCCGGCCTGATAGACAGGGCCTTCAGGGGAAATCTGGGACATGATTTTGGCAGAGGCGCCGTATGCGCCTACGGGAAGTCCGCCTCCGATGATTTTTCCAAGAGTTGTGATATCGGGCTCCATGGAAAAAAGAATTTGCGCGCCCCCATAGGTCTGACGAAAACCGGTCATGATTTCATCGGCGATCAGAAGTGCCCCGTATTTTTCGGTCAGACGCCGGAGTTCCCTGAGGAATTCATCGTCGGGAAGGACAACGCCCATATTGCCGCTGACGGGCTCAATAATGGCGCAGGCGATCTTGTCCCCTTCGGAGGAGAAAAGGGTTTTGAGGGCTTCGGTATCGTTATAGGGAAGTGTCAGTGTTTCTCGGGCAATTTCAGGAGGAACTCCGGCAGATGAGGGAACCCCGAATGTGGCGCCTCCCGATCCGGCCTTGACCAGGAGGGAGTCGGCATGGCCATGATAGGCTCCTTCGAATTTGAGGATCTTCGATCTTCCTGTCACACCCCTGGCCAACCGGATTGCACTCATTGTGGCTTCCGTTCCGGAATTGACAAATCTCAATCGATCCACCGATGGAAGGGCCGAAACGATGATTTCTCCGAGTTGGAGTTCCTCTTCGGATGGTGCTCCAAAACTGATCCCCCGGTCGATGGCCGCATGCAATCGGTCCAGAACGTCCGGATCGCCGTGTCCCAAAATATGTGGACCATAAGAAAGGACGTAATCTATATATTCATTTCCGTCAACATCTGTCAGAAGACATCCTTTTGCACTCCTGATAAAGGGAGGTACCCCCCCGACCGCTCCAAAAGCCCGGACAGGGCTGCTGACCCCTCCGGGGAAAATCGTTTTTGCCCGGTTGTAAAACTCCTCTGAATGCGTCAATGAACCTCCTGATAATCAATGTTTTTCGGAGTGATCCGATGAGATTGTCCGCCATTATAGTCGAACCCCGGAAGATTGGAAAGAATTTGTGGTGATTTTGTGACGTCGAAGCCGATCCCATTTTTTCCGGATTGTGCGTTATAATGGGAAGACAGATGTTTGGTTTTAAGTTCCAGATCCTATTTACTACGGTCGCTGCGGAGGATATATTGCAATGACTTCTTTGTGATCAACCCGGGGCTCCCGGGGAATTGGACAATCAGATGGAGGTAAGGAATGAAAAGTCATCAGGCGATCAGCGAAACCATTAATCAGCTAAGAACTGCATTTGAAAACGGAACCAGCGTGGACAGCGGGTTGTGGGAAAAGGTGGTCGAGGCTCTTGATGAGGGTGTGAATGTCGGATGGCTTTCGCAGGCTCAGGGTGACGATTTGCGAGAGAGGTTGTCCGAACTTGAAGACGAGATGAAGTCTCTGGAAAACTTCTAGATTAACCGGAGAGACGGGTGAAGGATTATTACCGGGAACGTGCCGCTCTCAGGCGGCGGCTTGAAGAAATGGTATCGGAAAGCCGGAAGGGGATGGAGTTCGCCCTTGAGCGCATGTTTCTGATCCAGCCCGAGTCATACATATTGTTCGATGAGCGCTATTCTGAACTCCTGCGTCTTTTTGGTTGTCTTTTAAGAGAGCTTGATGAGGTGAACTCATGGGGGGCTCTTCTTCAGATTCAAAGGAGAGCGGGATTTCTGGAAGAGCGTTTTGAAGATGTGGACTGTGTCTTGTGGAACCGGCCCAGAAAATCCAGATCAAGGATTTCCTGGAGCCGGTTCTTTGGTCATGCGACTGGGTCCGGAGGGGGAGATTCGGGAAATTCCTCCGGCTCTGATCCGGGGCTCAGCCACTCTGAGGCATGCTTGGTGCTTGGCGTTGAAGTCACGGCGACATTGACTGAGGTGAGAAATCGTTTCCGAAATCTGGTGAAGAGGCTTCATCCGGATGTGAGACAAGGAGACAGAAGTTCTGAGGCCGAGATGAGAAAAGTCATTGAAGCTTATAATGTTTTGAAAAGCATTCTTGGAGAAGAATCGCGTGGTGGCGCCTGAGGATCGAATTGACTTGGAATCCCGGACCATGATAGGGTCAAACTCCATATGATTCGCTGGTGATTAAAGGAATGCTTCTTTTCGCCCTGAAATAAGGGTTGATGCGTTATCGGTCCCTTTTTGATGGGCTGGACGCTAATTTTGTCTCTTGGATCTTTATTTGATCAGGATCTCAGCTCCGGATCGTCTGTAGGCCTTTCCATGGGAACGTGGTTGGTTTATTTTTCGCCCGGGTTTTTGGGGTGTTCTCTGGTTGTCCATCGGGCATTTCTAGCGTTTTCCGTGATCCGGTAGGACCTGGTCAAGTCGACCAGGTTAAAAAAGTCGTGTCGCATTGACCGGCTCAATTTATTATTGATCTCGTCCGGATCTGAAGATCCAGGCGTTGATGAAGGAGATGTCTCATGTCAGAAGGTGCTGGGGTAGAGGTTAAACCGACGTCTGCCGGTGCTGGGGTAGTCAAGGAATCTGAAACATCCGAGGCTGCCAAGCAAAAAGTCGTTACCCCCGAATATATGTTTTTTGAAGCTCCCCGGGAACGTGCTTTTATCACCGGTTCGGAAGCTGCAAAGGAAGCAATCCGTCGTGCAAATGTGGATGTGGCCATTTCTTATCCGATCACTCCCCAGAGCGAGACCATGCAGCAGGTCGGTGCTCTTTGGGCAGAAGGTTATGTAAAGGAATACTACCGTGGAGAAGAGGAAATCGGCGTTATGTCAGCGATTGCCGGTTCTTCCCGGGCGGGTGCGAGATCTTTGACGGCAACGGCAGGACCTGGCCTCATGCGTGGCATGGAAGTTGTTGCTTCCTGGCCCGGAGGCAGGATGCCCATTGTCCTCCTGATCATGTGCAGGGTTATCAATGCTCCCCTTTCCATCCAGCCGGACAATGCTGAATTGGCCTATCTCATCAATACCGGAAATATCGTTTTTCATGCAGAAAATCAGCAAGATTTCTTTGATTATACGTTGAAGGCCTTTATCATATCCGAACGGCCTGAAGTTACACTCCCTGTAGCAGTGGCGGTTGATGGTTTTTTTGTGACCCATGCCCGCGGATATGTAATGATGCCATCAAAGGATATCAAACTTCCCCCAAGGGATCCCTACCATGAAGCCGTTCCGGTGATGGACAATGAGAATCCCCCTGCCCGTCTTTCCAGGGATGCGCCGATCCAGAAATCCAACTTCATCAGCTATCATGTGCATGCCTCCTGGCAACAGGAAGTCTGGGCAGCTGTTGAGCGATCAAGAAAGTACATCGACTTGTACATGGGTGGTCTGGTCGAGATCGTCAATCCTGATGCGGACACGATCGTCATTGCATCGGGGAGCGCTGTTTCCCAGTCGAGGGAAGCGGTCCGTCAGGCGGAGGAAGACTTGGGAGAACGTATCGGCTTGATCAAGATCCGTTCCTTGAGGCCATTTCCGACAAAAGAGCTCAGGGATGCCTGCAAGAACGCAAAAAGAATTATTGTTCCGGAATTCAATTGTGTCGGTTGGCTTTACCGGGATGTTGCCGCAGCCCTTTACGGATATTCAAAGGCAGAGATCATTCCTGGTCCCCGGGTTTTCGGAGGAATCTCCCTTCCGACAGAGATGATTCTCCAGTACATCTTCCCGGACAAGAAGTTCGTGTTTTAATGATGTCCTCCGGGTGATTGGCCCGGAACAGTCTCCTTGCCGGTGTTTGCCCATTTTTGGAAAGACTGGCAAGGAGTGTATCAAGATGGATTGAACGATTGAATTTTCTTTTATGATATGGATCAATTTTATAACAGGTCACTCTGGAGGAACACCTAATGAGCATGGATAATCTGAAAATCTCGCCAGCCCTCGAAAAATATATGACAAAGGAATATCGGGATCTGGTTGAGCGCGGACCCTACGGAAAACAGAAAAAAGTATCCGAGATGGGGACATTCAAGGAAATCATCGAAGAGCACCCGATGTGTGCAGGATGTGCAATGACCCTTTTCATCCGTTTGACGATGATTGGTCTTCCAAACCCGGAACATACCATCCTTGTTGGAACAGCCGGATGCGGACGTCTTGCCCTTTCCCAAACCTCTATTCCCTTTATCTATGGTAACTATGGAGATACAAACGCAGTGGCTTCCGGTCTGAAGCGCGGTTTGGAAATGAGATTCCCAGACCAGTCCAAGGATGTGGTTGTCATGGCAGGTGACGGTGGATTGGCCGATATCGGTTTTTCGACTGTATTGCATTCCTGGTTCCGTAAGGAAAAATTCACCACGATCATGCTGGACAATGAGGTATACGGAAACACGGGTGGTCAGGAGTCTGGTATGACCGAGCGTGGCGCAATCCTCAAAATGGCCCCAAAGGGTAAAAAGTATGAAAAAATGGACATGCTCGGACTGGCAAAGACTGCCAATGTTCCTTACATTGTCAGAATGACCGTCACCAATCCGACAAGAGTTGCGTCTGTTGTCAGAAAAGCTGTTCTCATTGCCAGGGAAATCGGTCCGACCTTCATCCAGGCCTACACTTCCTGCAATATTGAATACGCGATTCCGACACCCAAAGTGATTGATGATGCCAAGTCCCTTGAAGCCGAGCGTTATGGGTTCCAGGAATTCATTTCCGATGAAGCCAAGGCGTTTCTTGAATCCATCGAGCCAAAGAAAACCAAGGCAACCAAATCAGCTGAATAATCATTGGTCTTTTTAGTCAGGTAAAGGAGATTACATGAACAAGGAACGCTATAACATCAGAATGGCCGGTATCGGTGGTCAGGGAGTTGTTACCGCATCCCACATTCTCAGTAATGGAATGGTGATCATGGGCGGAGAAAGCACGCTCGTCCCATTTTTCGGTTCGGAAAAGAGACTTGCGCCGGTTGAGAGCTATGTCAGAATCGCCAATGGAAAAATCTATGAAATCGGAGAGATCATCTACCCGAATTTGATCATGATCTTCCATCCTCAGGTGATCACCCATGGTAAATCCTATACCATGCCGTTCTATTCCGGCTTGAAGCCCAATGGTGTGGTTTTGATCAACTCGGAGACTCCGATCAATCTCGTTGCCGATGAGGAAAGAGAATTGATGGAGAGAAATGCCAGAGTCTATTACTTACCTGCAACACAGCTCTCAAGAGAAATTGCCGATACGGACCTTGCCACCAATATGGCCATGGTTGGTGCTGTCAGCGCTATTATGGGCATCCCTGATCTTCCATCCCTTGAACAATCGGTCAAGGAGAGATTCCTTGGCAAGGGATTTGTTGTGTCAGGAGGAACTGCAGCCCTGGACAACGTCATTGAGCGCAAGTTCGCGAAAAAAGAGCAGTTGTTGAAGAAGAACATGGAAGTCATTGTTGCCGCATATAATTTTGCAGTCGAACGTGGCTGGGCAAAGGTGAAAGAGAAAGTTCAGGTTTAATCAAATTCTAGCGGGAGAGGTGACTCAAGATGTATCTTGTTGCCCATGTTGATACTGCAATCTGTTCGGAGACAGCCTGTAAGCTTTGTACGCAGTTCTGCCCGGAAACCAACACAATTCTCTATGACAACGACAAGAAGACAGCGTTTGTCGCTGTTGATCGTTGCAAGGCTTGCGAAATTTGCGTGAGCATCTGTGACACGATGGCAAAGCACCATGCTATCAAGATGATCATGATCAGCGATCTTGAAAATCCGTTCGAGATGAACAAGGCAGGATTCAATCCGGCAAAGTGGAAAGAGCTCCCGGAAACGGTTGTTCTGGAAAAGGTCGCAAAGTAATCAGTTGCCCAAATCTGGGGGAAGTCTGTTTCCTGTCATTTGAGGAACCAGGCTTCCTGCCTGTGTTTTGATATTGGAGTTCTTGAGTGGAAGCAGTTGAAATCAGTGATCCGGACAAAATCAGGGAGATCCTCAAGGGAATTGTTCTCGAAGGGGATGGCTTTACAACTGATTGTCTATTGGTCGATGTTTATGATGCAGGATTGACTTATCCTGACTACTTCAAAGCAACAGGGGAAGACTCAAAAGCCTTTTTGAACGGGGTGAGTCCAGCTTGGGAATCCTACCATTTGCGTCAAGGGAAAAAAGTCTTCATGGTTTATGGATCAGGTGCTAGGGGTCGAAGATTGCATACAACGGAGACACCTTAAATGAATCTTTTTGATCGAGAAAACCAATGGCGATTTTCCTCTATTGCGCAAAGAAAAAAAGTCGGCCCCCTTGAAGGAGAGGATCAAAGCATCGCTGAATTGATGGATCTCCATCCTGAACTGGAACCTTTCTGGGCGTTAGGTGAAGGCTCTGCGTCTCCACAGGAAGTGGACGGAGTCATCGTCAATCCCTTTGTTCATTTGATGTTCCACCTTCAAGTCCAGAACCAGATTGAGAAAGAGTATCCCCCAGAGGTCAAAATGGCCTTTCTTCGTCTGGTGGAGCAAGGGCTGAGCGATCACGATGCTCTTCATGCCATCATAGGTGTATTTGCTGATATCGCTTTCAGGGCAACGAGAAGAGCTCAAACTTTTGATGAAACCGAGTATGTGTCAAGTCTTTCAAGGTTAACTGTCGGCTAAATAGAGTTCCAGTTTTCTGGAAGTCCAGGAAATCAGTCGAGAAAAACGGATTGAAAATCATTACATTCCCACAAATGCATTAGAGTGGATATGATTCTTATGTCTTAACCGCTTATGTGCTCATGACTTACGATGAGATGGGCCGTTTTTTTTTGCGAGACTTATTTCCCGGGTTTCTGTCATAAATGAGTTACTGAATAAAAGCGAGCGTAATCCTCATTCTTCTTCGCCCGCAAGGCAATAGGGGTTAGTGAACGATCTGATTTTCTGTT
>JAKBTA010000046.1 GCA_021844645.1 Nitrospirota bacterium | reverse complement strand
CCGTATTTCTGGCACCGGGCTTACTATGTGGGGAGTGTGGGCGGCGCAACACTCGAAACGGTCCAACGCTATGTGGAAGCTCAGGGAACGACTGAAAAAGCAGGAAGAAGAAAAACAAAACCGCCCGCTTGACCCCCTCTTGCCCTGCGGGCTAAGAAGGGGAATGCCCGGGCAGATGTTCAGTAAGCAGGAAAAACGGGGAAGGACTTCAGCGTCTGGTGAATGAATCTCTTGTTTTCCCGGAATCGGTCAACAAATGGGCCCCCCCATCGACAAACCTCCTGATTTCCGATGCGGTCAAAAAGAAAAGGTCCCTGATCCCATCCATGAAAAATGTTGCCCGGCCAGACAGGATCAGGGAAATCTCCATCGACTGGGATTCCGCAAGAAAACTGACCAGCTTCTGGGCGCCTATCTGGACACCGCTTCCCTTCAGTCCGTGAACAGCATCCATGAACTCCGGAAAATCGCAACGGACCAAAGCATCCTCCATCTGGGAAAGCAGCCTCTCCCCATCCATCAGAAAACCCTCAAGGAGGGTCCTGATGAAGGCTGGATCAGGGCTGACCTTCTTGAGCTCCCTGAGAACTTCCGCATCAAGAAGAGGCAGCTCCCTTGCGGGCAGATCCGTATTCCGGAAAGAAGAATCGGCCGCCTTTCTCAGGGAGGTGATCCGGTCGATCTCCGCCAGGAGCCTTGGAATCTGGATCGGTTTCGTCAAGAAGGCCTGCGCCTTGGCTTCATGACTTGAATCGGCAGCCTCTTTTGTGGCGTTTGCCGACAGGATAATCGCCGGAACAGGAGACTTTCTCTCCATAAACCGGTGCGTCTTCAGGACATCAAGCCCTCCCATAACCGGCATGCAGAGATCAAGGATCATCAGGTCGAACGTTTCCGACTCGAGACAGTCAAGAGCCATCTCTCCATCGGAAACGACCCGGACCTGATGGCCCGCTGCGGACAGGATCTCCTCGACCACCTTCTGGTTGACGGCATTGTCCTCTGCCACAAGGATCCGCAAGGAACGGCCCGCCGGAGCGATTGCCGGAATGGCGGGAGGATCGGCAAAAGCGCCCGAAGGACGATTCTGAAACGGCCAGAATGCCAATGATCTCTGGACAAGCGCCGGAAGCGGACCTGCAAGCACATAGGAGCCGTCAACAGGCAGATCCCGTGGGTCGGGCGGGGAAAAATCTTCAGGAACAAGCAGCACTTTGAGCATCCCGGAAAGGACACTCCTGCTTCCAGGATGCTCAAGCATCTCAAAAAAGGCCGGCTGGTTCGATTCGTCAATCTTTGCCACCAGCACCCCCCGGAGCTCACCCGGCCCGAAAGGAAGGACCGTCGCAGAAGAGGGAACACATCGCAGGTCTCCGGTAGAGGGGGCAAGAAGCTCTTCGTAGCGCCCGAAGTCCTGCTCCGGTCCCCAGAAGAAAATCGCCGGAATGGTCGGTTCGCCGGAGAGAGCGTTCTCCGCATCCCCAAAAGGAATTTCAACCCAAAAAACCGACCCGGCACCTTCCCTGCTGGAAAAACCGATATTTCCGTTCAACAGCTCCACAAGCTGGCGGGCATAGGACAGGCCCAGCCCCGTCCCGCCAAAGCGTTTTGTAACCGATTCATCACCCTGCATGAAACGCTCAAAGATCCTGGGCTTCATCGACTCTGAGATTCCTATTCCCGTATCGGCAACCTCAAATCGGACACGCGGGCCCGAAGTATCGGCAAAAGCCAGACGGATCGAAAGGGAGACCTCCCCCTCCAGAGTGAACTTGACCGCGTTTCCCAGAAGATTGACGAGGATCTGTCTCAGATGGGACAAATCCCCTTTAACGGAAATCGGAAGCCGGGCATCCCAGAGCAGCTTGACGGAAAGCCCTTTCTTCGCCGCCATGGGCTCGATCGAGGAAACAGCCTGATACACAAGTTCCTCAAGCTTGAACGCTCTGGACTCGGAGGTCATCCGGCCGGCTTCAATCTTCGAAATATCGAGGATTTTTTCGATCATTTCGACAAGAATCCCGGAAGAGGTTTTGATGGCCTCAAGAAGACCCTTCTGGCGTTCGGTCGGGGCTTCGGACAACAGAATCTCGCCGATTCCGATAATCCCGTTCAGGGGCGTTCTGAGCTCATGGCTCATATTGGCCAGGAAACGTGATTTTGCCCGATTGGCTTCGTTTGCAAGATCGATGAGCCTCTTCTGTTTTTTGAGAAGGACGGCCATGTAAAGAGGCAGGACACCAATCGCAAGCAGCTGGCTCCAGAAAAGAGTCGGATGGCTCTCCCAGAACGGACTCCAGAAAAAAACGCACAGGAGACCAACAAAGGCAATGGACGTCGCCAGATAGAGATAGCGCAGTCCATAGCGAAAACCGTTTCCCATGATCACCCACAGGTAGACAACCCCCATGGGAAGACCCTGCTCCCCGCTCGTGGCCATGACAAAGGATGCGGTGGACAGATCAAGGCAAATGCCCAGGACCTTTCTCGGATATGAAGGCCTCGGTCGGAGAAAGATCGAAACAAGGATCAGGACGGAAATGGACAGGAAGAAAAAAATGGAATACCGGTGGTAGGACATGAGAAGCTGTCCCGCCCGGTCCCTGCCTGAAGGCAGCGCCAGAAGATACAGGGATCCCAGCACTCCGATGACAAGACGAATAAGAGCCTGTTCATGTTCCTGGCTATTGTTTTCTCGAAGTCTCGATCGGAGACCTTCAAGCCAATTCATTGGGCTCTCATATTGGACCTGGCGGTTTTAGAGTCATTTCATCGGATCTTCGGTATCTCCCATGACAATCGAGATCCGTCTGATCTCATCTGTCTGACGGAAAAAGGCCTCGACACATTCCGGATCGAACAGTATTCCCGAATATTCCCGCAGGTAGGCAACGGCCCTGTCCAATGGCCATGCGTCCTTATAGGGACGAACCGAGGTCAGGGCGTCGAAAACATCCGCAACGGCCACAATCCTCGCCTCAAGAGGGATCTCTTTTCCCAAAAGTCCAAAGGGATAGCCCGAACCGTCATAACGCTCCTGATGGGCGAGGGCGATGACTGAACCCATCTCGATATACCTGGAGCTGCTCTCCTTTAAAATCTGGTGACCGATCATCGGATGCATCTTGATGACCTCGTATTCCTCGGCAGTGAGTGCCCCCGGCTTTTTGAGAATATGGTCCGGGATTCCGATCTTGCCGATGTCATGCATCGGCGCCGACAGCTCGATCGTTTCGCAATGGTCCTCGGGAAGTCCCATGGCCTGGGCGATCAGTTTGGCATACCTGGCCATCCTGACGACATGGTTTCCTGTTTCAAAATCATGAAACTCACCCGCCCTGGCAAGCCTCAGAAGCGTTTCCCTTTCACGCTGTCGCTGAAGGTGGGTCGCTTCGGCCACTTCCCTTTCCAGAAACCGGGAATGGGTTTGCATCTCAAGGGTCATTTTACGGAGCGACAACAGGTTTCGGCAACGGCACTGGCATTCGATCTGGTCCAGCGGACGGGTGAGAAAATCCGTCGCCCCCGCGTCAAGTGCCTGATAGCGGATATTTTTATCTTCCAGGATCGTCACCATAATGATCGGAATATCCTCTCCGGAGGGTTTCTCCCGAAAGGCCCGGATCAGGTCGATTCCATTCATTTTCGGCATCTTGTAGTCCAAAAGGATCAGATCCGGCAAAGGGCCTGAAAAAGAGGCCAGCGCCTCCTCCGGATCAGAAAAGCTTTCAATCGTGATCCGTTGGGAAATGGATCTGACAATCTCCCCCAGCACCCTGCGACCGACAAACTGGTCATCGATGATCATGACCCTTGCAGACTCAAGAAAATGGTCAAATGATCGATAACGCACTAACTCTTCCATATTGACGCCTTCTTCCTTTATCCCGAACAAGTCAGACCGTAGCTTTTCAAATAACATTATTTATTAATGAAATATCATAAAGACAGATCTGTTTTTAAGAGACACGAAAAACCATTCCGGCAGAAAAACCAGAGCAAAAACAGACAGAGTCTATATGAAAAAGGTCTACGATTCCAATAAATAAATATGTTTTATTTAAAAAATACAGACCCGATCAAAATCGTTCAGAAAAATACTGCAGAAAGCCGACGCCAACAAAGAAGGGCTAAAAGAAAGAAGGGCTAAAAGTCCCACACCAAAATCATCTCAGAGCACCCCACTTTCCGGACCCTCAGATTGCCTGAGCTTCTCCCGAAGCGTCGTGCGACTGATGCCCAGAAGCTTCGCCCCCCTGACCTGATTGCCACGGGAGATCGCCATCGCCTCGGAAACCAGAATCTCTTCCATCATCGACCGGAAGAAGGCAAAGATCCCCAGCCCACCCGGTGCCCCGCGACCGCTTGACCGGACCATGAAATCCCGGACCTTCCTGCGGACAAGATGATCGAAAGCCTCACCCCTTCCGTCCTCCCACCTCAAGCGATCCAGAAAAAGGTGCAGCTTGTGGGGCAGCTCAGAGGCCTCACCCGAGAGAATCAGGGGATGGCGGATTCCCCGTCGGTCTCTCTCCGACAGGGAATCCAGATCCATCACCAGCAGGTCGATCCCGGGGAAATCATCCATCGGACGATAATCCTCAAAAAACCGTCCCGCTCGAATTCCAAAGCGGTCCAGTACCGCATCCAGCTCTCCCATCAGCCGCTCCGAACGGGAATGAAGCGTCACCCGGACCGAATGGGGGCCGGGAAGGGAACACCCTTCCCCGGAACCATTTCCCCCGTTCATGCGCCCTGGGGCCTGAAGATAAAGTCGATCCCGTCAAAGTCCACCGCCACCAGAGAACCCTCCGGGATCGCTCCGGAGAGGATCTTCTGCGCAAGGGGATTTAAAATCAGGGACTGAACCGCTCTTTTCAGCGGTCTTGCCCCATAGACAGGATCATAGCCCACAGCGGTCAGCTCCTCTTCCGCCGCAGGGGAGATTTCGAGCTGGATCCCCTGTTCTTTCAGGCGGGCATTCAAGCCGTCAAGCTGGATCCGGACAATTCGTCCAATCTCGTGTCTCAGAAGCGGATGGAAGACGATGATTTCATCGATCCTGTTTAAAAACTCCGGACGAAACGTCTTCGACAGGATCTCCAGAACTTCCTGCTTTGTCTCGTCCGCATCGAGACCCACCCGTTGGCGAATAATGTCCGATCCGACGTTCGAGGTCATGATGATCACCGTGTTCCTGAAGTCGACCACGCGTCCCTGTCCGTCGGTAAGACGACCGTCATCGAGGACCTGGAGAAGAATGTTGAAGACATCGGGATGAGCTTTCTCCACCTCGTCAAGCAAAATGACCGAGTAAGGTTTTCTCCTGACAGATTCCGTCAGCTGACCGCCCTCCTCATATCCGACATATCCGGGAGGAGCCCCGACAAGTCTTGACACGGCATGCTTTTCCATATACTCCGACATGTCGATCCTGATCATGGCCTGGTCGCTGTCGAAGAGAAACTCCGCCAGCGCTTTTGCCAGCTCGGTCTTCCCGACACCTGTCGGCCCCAGGAAGAAAAAGGATCCCAGCGGCCGGTTCGGGTCCTGGATGCCGGCACGGGCCCGCCTGATGGCATTTGACACCGCGGCCAACGCCTCCTGCTGTCCCACAACCCGGCTTCCCAGCCGCTCTTCCATCCGGAGGAGCTTCTGGACCTCCCCCTCAAGCATCCTTGAAACCGGGATTCCAGTCCACCGGCTGATCACATCCGCAACGTCGTCCTCTTCGACTTCCTCTTTCAGAAGACGATTTCCCTGATCCTCAAGAAGCTTCTGGGCATCGGCCAGTTCCCTTTCAAGCTTCGGGATGCGGCTGTACTGGATCTCCGAGGCCCGGTCAAAGGACCCTTCCCGGATCGCGGTTTCCATTGCCTGCCTTGCCTCTTCGATCTGCTGCTTGAGCGTCCTGACCGACCCGATGGCCTTTTTCTCCCCGTCCCACTGGACCTTGAGCCGCGCAAGCTCTGATTTTTTTTCTTCGAGCTCGTTTTCAACCTCCTGACGTCGTCCGAGAGATTCCGGATCTTCCTCTTTGGCAAGAGCCATCTTTTCCATTTCGAGCTGGCGAATGCGGCGGTCGACATCATCGAGGGATCTCGGCATGCTGTCGATGGCAACCCGAAGCTGGGAAGCGGCCTCGTCGATCAGGTCGATCGCCTTGTCGGGAAGGAAACGACCGGAAATATACCGCTGGGAAAGAACCGCCGCCGCGACAATGGCGGAGTCCCTGATCCTGACCCCATGGTGGATCTCGTACTTCTCCTTGAGACCGCGGAGAATCGCAATCGTGTCCTCAATGGATGGCTCACCCACCAGAACCGGCTGGAAACGGCGCTCAAGCGCGGCGTCCTTTTCGATATGTTCCCGGAACTCGTCAAGGGTTGTGGCGCCGATTGCCCGAAGTTCTCCCCTCGCCAATGCCGGCTTCAGAAGATTCGATGCATCCATCGCCCCACCCTCGGTCGCTCCGGCGCGCACGATGGTGTGGAGCTCGTCGATGAACAGGATAATCCGGCCATCCGATCCGCTCACCTCCTTCAGAACCGCCTTCAGCCGTTCCTCAAAGTCTCCACGGTACTTGGCACCGGCCAGAAGCGCCCCCAGGTCGAGGGCAAAGATGGTCCGGTCCTTCAATCCTTCAGGAACATCTCCAGAAACGATCCTCTGGGCCAGTCCCTCCACGATGGCTGTCTTTCCCACGCCGGGATCTCCGATGAGGACAGGATTGTTCTTTGTTCTCCGGGAAAGGACCTGGACAACCCGTCGGATCTCGGCGTCCCGGCCGATCACCGGATCAAGCTTGTTCTGCTTGGCCATGGCCGTCAGATCCCGACCGAACTTCGACAGGGCCTGATACTTGTCCTCCGGGTTCTGGTCGGTCACGCGCTGGTTTCCCCGAACCTCAGTAAGCGCCTTCATGATTTTTTCACGATCGAGGCCTGCGCCCTTCAGAAGCCTGGCTTCGGCGCCGGAGCCGGAGGTCATCGCCAGGAGTATATGCTCGACACTCACATAATCATCCCTGAACGTTTTGGCCTCCTCCTGGGCCCGGTCGAGAAGGTCTCCCGTCGAGCGGGACAGGGACGGCCCGGATCCGGCACCCGACCCGGTGACGGTGGGCAAAAGCTTGATCGCTTCCTCCGTTTTCGCTTTAAGGGATGCCTGGTCCGTGGCCATTTTCTCGAGAAGCGGAATGACCAGACCCCCTTCCTGGACCAGAAGCTCCCGGAGAAGATGAACCGGTTCAACAAGGGTATTGCCACGTCTCCTTGCCTCATCAACCGCCGCATGCAAGGCTTCCTGGGACTTGATCGTCAGCTTTTCAAGATTCATGGAGTGATCCTTTCTCTTTGAAATGGGAAGTTATTATTCGGAAGGAGAAACAAAATCTCCCTATATCAATTTTCTCATGGAGTTATCATATTCCTTGGAAACGGAAGTTTCCAGAGAGAGCAGGTATCCTGCTGTGGATTGGGGGAGACGAAATCGTTTCGGGAGGAAGGGGTGGAAGACCACCCCTGAAAAAGCGTAACGGAAGGAGGCTAGTTTCCGGGCGGAACTTTGCCCCTGGGTCTCGGCTGGCTGTCCACATAGGCGGCAATATCGAGCGACTCCTGGTCGGTAAGCTGTCTGTCCTCTCCGGGAGGCATGTTTCGTCTCAAAAACTCCGCCAGGAGGGGAACGGAAGCGAATCCGGACTTCATGGTGTATGAAGAGGGACCCCACAAGGGCGGTGACCGGTGAAGCCCTCCCTGGCCGGAGCGTCCATGACAGGACGCACAGCTTTTTGCATAAAGCCCAAATCCCTTGAGCGTATCGGGAGACCTCAGATGGCCCGGCCCCCGGAAGAAACCGGTCTCCCTGTCGGGAGAGGCAATGGTGACATATCCCCTCCCCTTGAGCTCATGTCCGATGGGAGCGCCCCTGGAAAGCCAGAAAATATAGGCATCAAGAGCCTGGACTGTTTCCTTGTCGGGTGGTGCGGCGTTCAGGGCGTTCCGGAAACACATCCGGATCCTGTCCTCAAGCCAGACGGTCTTTCGGGTTTTGGGATCGACCATCGGATACATGGGGTAGGCACCCCACATCGGAGCCGCATAGGGCTTTCGTCCCTGGTCGAGATGGCAGCTGGCACAGGTCAGGGCATTCCCTGTGTACCCGGGAACCGCCTCCCTGGTGTTCGTAAAGATCTCCTCCCCCTGTTTCACAAGAGCCCCGAGAGGACCGGGCGGATAGTCTCCCTTCCCGGGAGGCTCAAAGGTTTTGGAGGACGCGGCGGCCTCTGAGGGATTCGCAGAAAAGGCATATCCCAGAACCGACAGGGCCATGACGATGGCAAGAAAGAATCCGGTCTGTTTTCTCACTGTGCAAGCTCTCCTTGATCAGGGTGGAAAGAACGCCGGAGAAACACTATTTCACCGCCGGCTTTTCCGGTCTCGGCTGGCTGTCCACATAGGCGGCAACATCCCACGCGTCCTGATCGGACAGAGAGTCTCCCTTCGACAGGGGCATGTTCATCTTGATGAAGCCAGCCAGTTTGCCGACGTTATAAAAACCTGCACCCTTGTTGAAAGATTTCCCGCCCCAAACCGGAGGAAAAGCCGTCTCCCCCCTGGACATCCTGCCCTGGCCATGAAGACCGTGACAGAGGGCGCATCTGGCCTCATAGACCTTCTTCCCGGAAAATGGATCGGGCGACCGGGAAGGAGGGGGCAGGTGAAGCATGCCCGCCCCCGGAAGCTTCACGCCGACAGGGGCGCCCCTGGACATCCAGTAGCTGTAGGCGACCAGAGCCTTGACCGTTGGGCTGTCAACCGCCGGAGCGGTTCCATTCATCGAAAATCGGAAACATCCCTGCATCCGCTCGGCAAGAGAGTTGACCTTGTGATTTTTCAGACGATACCTGGGATATATCCCGTAGGCTCCCCAGAGAGGTGCTGCATAGGCTTTCCTCCCACGGTTCAGATGGCAGCTTTCGCAGGTCAGGTCGTTTCCGACATAATGGCCGGCATATTTTTTTGTATTGGTGAAAATCTCCTCCCCTTTCCTGACCAGATCCCCCAACGAACCGCCTGGAATGGACTGCTCCGAAGGGGGCGAGAAAATCGCTTCCCCTGCCGATGCGACCCCGGCGCCTGGCGAATCGCAGAAAACAAGGGCAGAAAGACAGGCCCACCATAAAACCCCTTTAACTGTTTTTCCGAGCATGTTCTCTCCTTCCGTTAGACCATCCGCTCTCCCTCGAAATGCTATCGGGAACCCGTATAGGGAGGGTCAAGGCTCGAAAAATACTCTGCGACAGACTTCCTCTCCTGGGGAGAAAGTCTCCTCGCGATCCCCCTCATCAATCCCTGGGGATCATCCTTGCGCTCAAGAAAAGCATAGGCGATGAGCTGACGCATCAAATATGTCCTGTTCTGGCCCGCAATATAAGGAAAAAGAGGCGGGACCCCATAGCCGTTTGGTCCATGGCATACGACACAGGCCGGGATATTTTTCTTCCACAACCCCTGATGGGCGATCTGTTTTCCGAGACGCACCCTCTTTGGCGACAGCGTTTCAGTGTCACGGAGCTTCGGGGAACGGACCTTCGAATAATAGGTCGCCACCGCCAGGATATCGCGGGGAGAGAGATTCTGGACAACCCCGGCCATGACAGGGCCATACCGGGCTCCTTTCTGGACTTCGGTAATCTCGCGCTCTATATACTGAATCGTCTGGCCGGAAATCCTCGGGGCTCCGATGGAGGGCATTCCTCCCCCCTTCAGGCGATGACATTCCATGCAGGCGGTATTTCCCGGCATTCCATTGCCGGCTTTGGCAATCTGCCTTCCCCGGGAAAAAAGATCTTCGGCATGGGCCGAAACGGCCGGGGAAAAATCGCCAAGAAAAAACAGAAAGACAGAAAACCACACAAGCTTTTTCCTCATGGACCGCTCCTGGGTTGAAAAAATGTCGGGATGAACTTTGGCATTAAACGAAATCGGGAAGATTGTCCGGGCGTTGCCCTGAAAAAATTCCGGAACCCGTTTGATGACCTGGTGAATATTGATCATCTTTCCCTGACAGGGAGAAAGTCAACATTGCTCCCCCAAAAAATACATAAATACTTTTAAAATAATTATTTTTTTAATGTATAT
>JAKBTA010000045.1 GCA_021844645.1 Nitrospirota bacterium | reverse complement strand
GGCAAGGGAAGGCAGCGATAAAAGAAATCTTCCCGGAGAGAGTGAGCATGTTTCCTGGGTTACAGGAGATCTCCTTGACCCATTGTCCCTTGTGCGGGCGCTCGACGGGATGCAGGAGCTGTACCATGTCGCGGCGGACTATAGGCTCTGGACCCCCCGCAAAGGTGAGATCATCCAAACCAATGTCGAGGGAACCAGAAATATCCTGGAAGCTTGCAGAATTTGCCGTCCGGAGAAGATTGTCTACTGTTCGAGCGTTGCGGCATTGGGAACTCGTTCAGATGGAATTCCCATTGATGAGACGATGGAAGTTGACACAAAAACGCTGATCGGGGAATATAAGCTGTCAAAGTATCTTTCCGAGCAGTTGGTGTTGTCCTACGCTGGGGGATGCGATGGGGGAGAGCCTCTTCCCGTCGTCATCGTTAATCCCAGTGCTCCAATCGGGGCCGGAGATATCAAGCCAACTCCCACTGGGCGGATTGTTCGTGACTATATGCGGAAAATGATGAAGGCGTACGTCAGGACAGGGCTGAATGTCATCCATGTCCGGGATGTGGCCAGGGGACATCTTCTTGCAGCGCAAAAAGGCGTTCCCGGGCAGAAGTACATTTTGGCGAATCAAAATATGCAACTGGTCGAGATATTCCGTCTTCTGGCAGGAATAACGGGGGTTCCGGCTCCAAAGGCCGAGATGCCAAGATCTCTCCTTTACCCCGTTGCCATCGTTTCTGAGGGAATCTCCCTCTTGACAGGCCGTGAGCCGCTTGTTCCTTTCGATGCGGCGCGTATGGCCCATAAAATGATGTTTTTCTCAGGAAACAGGGCTGTAAGGGAATTGGGCCTTGTTTTGACGCCGGTGGAGAAAGCTTTTGATGATGCTGTCCGGTGGTTTTCAAAAGAGGAGTATATGGGGGCCGGGACCTTCCCCGGATAATGAAGTCGGGCTGATGTAACCAATAAATGCCTGTCCGGGATCTCACGAGAGCACCGGTCTCAGTTTCGGATAGTGGTAACCCTAAAAGCAGGAGATTCTGATGGATATATTTTTACCGGAATATGCGGGTGTCTGTGTCGGCGTGAAACTAGCAATCAAGCTTGCGAACAAGTCTGCGGAAGAGTCGGTCGGGCCTGTTTTCATTCTCCATGAAATTGTCCATAACACACATGTCGTGAAAGATTTGGCCAACCGTGGAGTGAAGTCGGTTGATGCCGTCTCGGAAGTTGATCGTGGTACCTTGATCATCAGTGCACACGGCGTTGCTCCGGATGTGATCAAGGAAGCCCGGGACAAGAACCTTGAAGTGGTTGATACAACATGTCCACTGGTTTCAAAGATCCATCGCATCGTTCGGAACCTCGCGGACAAAAATTATACGATCCTTCTTTTGGGCGAGGAGAGCCATGATGAGGTCATGGGTGTTCAGGGCTGGGCAAAGGAACATATCCACATCTTTCACAAGCCTGAGGAAATCGATCGCCTTCCTGTTGTCGACGGACCTGTGGCACTTGTTTCGCAGACGACACAGAGCATCAAGTACTTTGACGAGATTCTGGCCCTGCTGACGGTCAAATATCCTCAGCTTGAGGTCCACAACACCATCTGTGATGCTACCGAGAAGCGTCAGACATCGGCCCTCGAAATTGCGGGAGACATGGATGTGATGATTACCGTCGGCTCCATGACGAGTGCCAACTCGCGCCGGCTTCAGGAGGTTTCTGCCGGGCTTTGTCCAAAGTCCTATCTGGTTGATAGCGCGAAGGATATCAACCCAGACTGGTTTAACGGAAGCGAAAGAGTCGGCGTTACCGCAGGGGCTTCAACCCCGGACTGGCTGATTGAGGGTGTGATCGAGCGGTTGGGAGAAATATCAGCCCAGCGAGGATATGCTGTTACGGTCAACCGTAGCGAGTCCGCAGAAGAGGAGTTCATCTCCACCCACTAGTTCCGTCTGGCGATGAATTGGCGTTCTTTTATGAAACAGGAATTATCGGTGAAAGCAGGATATAGGGATCTTCCGGATTCTGGCATTTTTCTTCAGTGCTGTTTGGGAGGAGACCAAAAAAGAAAGGCTTCTGATGCTTAGAACATTATTTTTAAACCCACCTTCCTTCTCGGACTTTGACGGGGGAGCCGGGGCCCGTTACCAGGCCACGCGAGAGGTTCGCTCATTCTGGTATCCTACATGGCTGACCTATCCGGCTGGAATGATGCCCAATTCTCTTGTGCTTGATGCTCCGCCAATGGGCTGGGGCGTCAAGGAAACGCTTCGCCTGGCCAAAGATTTTGATATGGTTATCCTGTATACGAGCACTCCCTCCCTGAATAATGATATTGCGACCGCCAAGGGCTTCAAGGCGATCAACCCCTCCATGGTTGTCGGTTTTGTCGGCCCGCATCCGAGCGTTTTGCCGGAAATTACGCTCAGGGCTGATGATGTCATTGATTTCGTTGTTCGGGAAGAGTTTGATTATGCGATTCCGGAGATTGCATCAGGGAAGCCCTGGGATGAGGTTCTTGGAATCAATTTCCGCAAAGAGGGCAAGATCTACGCGACTCCTGATCGTGCAGTACTGGAAAACCTCGATGTTCTGCCTTTTGCTTCCGAGGTTTACAAGCGGGATCTGGATATTTCCCTGTACGAAATACCCTGGATGAAGCACCCGTATGTTTCTATCTATACAGGCAGGGGTTGTGGCAGCAAGTGTACTTTCTGCCTGTGGCCCCAGACTTTTTCCGGAAATGTCTACCGGACACGTTCTGTGGAGAACGTCATCTCGGAAGTTGAGTATATCGTCAAGAATTTCCCCGGGATCCAGGAGCTTTTTTTTGATGACGATACACTCACCGAGTATCGCGACCGGACAAGGGAGCTCTCCCATGCGCTGAAGAGATTCAACCTTTCCTGGGGATGCAACTCCAAGGCAAATGTTGATTTCGAGACACTTCGCATCATGAAGGACTCCGGATGCCGTGTAATGGTTGTCGGCTATGAATCGGGAGATCAGCAAATCCTCAATAACGTCAAAAAAGGAATTCGTGTTGAACAGGCGAGGGAGTTCACCAAAAATGCCCATCAGCTTGGAATGACGATTCACGGGACTTTTATTGTCGGGCTTCCCGGCGAAACACCTGAGACAATTGAGAAAACGATCGACTTTGCTTGTGAAATGGATATTGAGACACTTCAGGTTTCTCTTGCCTCTCCTTATCCCGGAACTCATTTTTTTGAGCTGGCCCGGGAAAAAGGTTACATGAGCGAGGTCGATATGGTTAATGGTGACGGCATTCAGAACTGCAATATCAGTTATCCGGAAATCAGTGCCAGAGAGATTTTCATGGCCGTTCCAAAATTTTACCAGCGATTTTACTATCGCCCAAGCTATATTTTTAAGGTCTTAAAAAGGGCAATGAGCAATGGGAAGGAAGCCCGGAAAATTTTCCGGGAAGCGGTGGCCTATTTTCGCTTTCTTTCGAAGAGAAAAGCGGCTCTCAAGACTCCTCCTGCTTCGGTTGCCTGAACTCTCTGGGGTTAAGTTTGTCGTAGCAGCATCTGAAACGGTTGGGCCTTGGTGCTGTTTATGGCTCTGTGCTCAGCCCGGAGCCCAAATTGCCAGTATCTGTTCTTGATCTCTCTGTATTGCTCCTCGCTGTCGGGGGGCTTGGTTTGCTGTTCGATGGTCTGGCCTGGTGGTCAGGCCATCGTCATTTCAAGAAAAAAATTCTTCCTGATCCTCCCACATGGCCTCAGGTATTGATGGTCAAGCCGGTCGCCGGCCTGGATGTGGGCGCTCGTGAAAATTTTCTCTCGCTTATACATCAGGACTATCCCAGCTTTTCTATTGTCTTTGTTGTCAGTTCTTCAAACGATCCCGTTCTGCCACTCATTAAAGAAATGTGTTCTCTTGCTCCGGATCGTGTATCCCTCAAGGTCGTCGATGGTCCGAGAGGGGCCAACCGCAAGATCAGTAATGTGTTTTTGCTCATGGAGCAGAACGCATTTTCCAATGAGCCCTACATTCTTTTAAATGACAGTGATATCAGGGTTGGGCGAGATTATCTGAAGTCGATCGTCCGGGAGGCCCATGAGGATCCATCGATTGGTATGGTGACCTGCTTCCAGCGGGGGAATCCCTCGGGATCCGGAACGAGCCAGATCGCCTCTGTCATGTTGAATACAGAGGCGATCCCCCAGGGACTCTTGGCAAAAGCGCTTGCTCCGGTTGATTTTGCCTATGGTCCTACAATGCTGATGCGCAGGGATGCCCTTGAAAAAATGGGAGGATTCGCACCGATCCGGGATCTCCTGGCGGATGATTTTCATCTGGCGCAGGGAATGATCAGGGAGGGGTATCGTATTGTCCTTTCAGAATATATCGTTGATGCCCAGATCCCTGACCAGAGCCTTCTTTCCTTCTGGGAGCAGGAGAGAAGGTGGGTTATTACCTATCGAAGCTGTCGTCCTCTTGGATATGCCTTTTCCATCCTCTTGAGGCCCTTTCCCTTCCTTTTGGGTTCGGGGGTTCTGTTTGAGGCGAGCGGGTATGCTTTATCTGCGTTTTCCGCACTCCTTATCTGGTCGTTGCATTTGCTGATTCTTTCCGATATTGCCAAACGATTTGTATCGAGACCGATCCCATGGAGCCGGATGTATCTTCTGTTGTTCAGGGAAATCCTGTCTCTGGCCCTTTATTTTGCAAGCTATGGTCATCAGATTGTCTGGAGAGGAAGACGTTTTTCTGTTCAAAAGGGAGGCGGCCTGCTGGAGCTGGATCAATCCACAAAACCTCAAAAGCAGCAGCATCCTTTTTCGTGAGGCAAAATTGAACGGACCGATCACCTCTATCGGGGAATGGACTTTTTATTCAGGGTTTTTGGTGGCCCTGATCCTTGAACATCTGGGTTTCATTCTCCTGTCAAAGGGGATGAGACAGTCCAGAAAAGATTCGGGAGAAGCCCCAGGAGAACGTTTCAGGGGAACAGCTTTAAACCCATGGGTCTGGTCAGGCGTTGTCCTCCAGGCAATCTATTACATCATGCTTCTGGGATTTCTTCAGCGCCTTCCTGTGAGTCTGGTGATTCCAATGACAGGTTTCGGTTATGTGCTGACTGCGTTCATGGCCAGGATCTTCCTGAAGGAACATGTTTCCTTCAGGAGGTGGGTGGGAATTTTACTGATTACTTCGGGTGTCTTTCTGGTTTCCAGAAGTTGATGAGGTTTTCTTGATTCTTCTCTTTTTCAAGACACTTCTTTTCAGATGGTATGTCTTTTTTTTCCTTTTTTTGGGCTTTTGGCTCCTTTCCCGCCAAGTCGGAAAGAGGGGGGCAGGTCTTCGATTCCTCACCTCTTTTGCGGCCAGTTATTTTTGTGAATGGAGCTCTTCGCTTCCAAATGGCTGGTTCCCTTTTGGCCATTACACCTATTTGCCGACAACCCGTGCCAAAGAGCTATGGGTCGGGCACCTCCCTTTCATGGACTTTCTCTCTTTTTCCTTTTTGATGGTTGGAAGTCTTGGCATTGTTTCCCGTGTTTGGGGAGTGTCTGTGGGCGAAGTCCTGCAACAGCCCCTAAAGATTACATGGCCTCTTTTTTTGTTGTCCGACCTTATGTTTTTTGGTGTTGACATGGTGATCGATCCCGTTTCTCTCAGGGGAAACAGATGGTTTTTGGGACAAATCTATTACTACCCACAAGGTGGAATTTATTTCGGTGTCCCGTTGGCAAATTTCGCCGGATGGGCGGTTCTGGGTGGAATAATCCTGTTTTTGTGGCGTGCTTTGGGACGCCTGACACCTCTTCTGGATGTCGACAAAAATTCTTCCCGGAGTTATTCACCCATCGACTGCTGGGGCCCATCGTTCCTTTGGCTCTCTGTTTACTTGTTCAATTTCGGGATCGCTTTGTACCTTGAGGAGTACTTCCTGTGCGCATCAGACTTGATTGTGCTCCTGATTTTGTTCTTGATGCTCTTTTTCGTGAAAAAAAAGTCCGGGAACCTGTTCAGTCACTAAGCGGAAAGAGCGCTTCCATGCTTTTTTGTTCGGATTTATTGACCTTCTTTTAAGCCAACCCTATAATCTTTTCATGACTGAACACCATTCAAAAATGAGTTCTCCTTCAGAAGAGCAATCTCTGCCCGATCCTGTTTCTTCGGACCTCTCAAAAAGGGATTGGGTTGTCCTGATCGTTGCGCATGGAAGTCCCGAGGAGAAGGGTAATATCCATTTCCGGCAGACTTTTTCCATGTTGTCAAAGATGGTGCCTTCCGAGATTGACCTGAGGCAGGGGTTCATCGAACATGCCTCTCCTTCTGTTTTGGACTCAATCAGGGACTCCTCTCCCCGGACGGCCGGCATTGCCATGGTTCCCTATCTTCTTTTCGATGCGGGTCATTCCAAAAGTGATGTTCCTTCTTATATATCGGAAGCAAAAAAACTTTTTCCCGGTCTGACTGTGATTCGTGAGTGGGCTCTGGGAACGGATCAGGTCCTCGTTGATGTTCTTCTCGAGATCATTCCTCCGCCTGAAAAAGACAAGAAGGATCACCTTGTTCTTGTTGGCAGGGGAAGTCTGGATGCCAATGCGAATGCTTCCCTGTACTATCAAGCCCGGCGTTTGTGGGAACGAAGGGGAGGGGCTGACCCCCAAGTCACATTCATCGGGGTGACGGAGCCACGGTTGTCTTCCGTCATGTCGGAGATGAAGACCGACTTCGATCGGTTGATCATCGTTCCGGTGTTTTTGTTTGAAGGGGTCCTCATGGACAGGATTCGCCATCAGGCCAGTTTGTTTCAGGAGAAAACGGGATATCAAGGGGAAGTTCTCGTCACTCCTGCCTTCGGAGATCATCCAATCCTTCTGTCCCATATGGCAAAAAGGATAAAACGCCTGCTTCACCTGGGGCGCACCCCCATGCCAAGATGGCCGATTGTAACGGCAGTTTATGGCAGCGCTGGCGATAATCATTGACTGAGAAAGAAGCATCAAGCCCGAGAGGAAAAAAATGCGCCCTTCAGTAAAGAACGACCTTTTCTTAAGAGCCTGCCGGGGTGAAGAGACTCCGCGTCCACCCATCTGGATCATGCGCCAGGCTGGGCGTTACATGCCAGAATATCAGGCTCTCAGAAAAAACACGACGTTCCTCAACCTCTGCAAAACTCCCGACCTTGCCGCTTCGGCAACACTTCTTCCCGTTGATATGTTGGGAATTGATGTAGCCATTATTTTTTCGGATATTTTGGTTCCGGTGGAGGCGATGGGACTTGAGTTGATCTTTTCCGAAAAAAAAGGTCCGTCTTTTCCTTTACCGGTTCGAACACGTAAAGACGTAGAGGCTCTTTGTTCTCCGGATCCTCTTGAGAAAACCGGATTTGTTGCGAAGGCGATCAATGAGTCGAACCGGAGAATTGATGGTCGCATTCCGTTGATTGGTTTTTCTGGTTCACCTTTTACGTTGGCAACTTATATGGTTGAGGGTGAAATTTCAAAGGATTTCAGTCGGGTCAAGAAAATGATGTTTCAGGATCCGGAAACACTGCATCTTTTGCTTGAACGAGCAACAAAAACAGTCATTGATTATCTGGGGATGCAGATTGATGCCGGTATACATGCCTACCAGCTTTTTGATACATGGGCCGGATCCCTGAATCCTGTCCACTATCGTGAATTTGCCCTTCCCTATACGCAAAAGATTGTTCAGGCCCTTTCTGGGCGGGGTATCCCTTCCTTGTTGTATGTCAACGGAAGTTGTTCACTGCTTCCTGACATGCTTCATGCCGGTACTGATGTGATCTCGGTGGACTGGAGAGTATCGCTCCCTGCGGTCAGGAGTATCATTCCGGAGGGAAGGGGAATCCAGGGAAATCTCGATCCGGTCAGTCTTCTGGGAACTCCTGAGGCTCTCAAAAAAGAGGTAGACAGAATCCTGTCCGAAATGAAAGGACGCAAGGGGTATATTTTTAATCTGGGCCATGGAATTCTTCCTGAAACATCTGTTTCGATGGCGCAGTATCTTGTTAAACTGGTTCAGGAATCCTGAACTCAAATGCCATTTTTGGGCGAATTTTCCGACTTTGATGAGGATATGAATGACTCCGAATATGATGGCTGATGTAAAAGTCAGCCAGGAACTTCTGAAAAAATATGATGTGGCAGGTCCTCGTTATACGAGTTACCCAACAGCTCCGGTCTGGTCTACGGATTTTACGGCAGAAGATTACAAGGATGCCATCAGGCGGGGGCAATCGAAAAAAATAGATAAGCCCTTGTCTCTCTATTTTCATCTGCCATTTTGCGACAGCCTCTGCTATTTTTGCGGATGTAGCGTTATTATATCGAGGGACAGGGGCAAAACAGCCGATTATATTGACCTTCTGGCATCGGAAATGGCTCTTGTCGGGCCCTTGTATTCCAAAAAACGGAAAGTTGTTCAACTTCATTTTGGCGGTGGCTCGCCTTCAAACTTAACTCCTCCCCAGAACCGTCTTCTCTTTTCCCATATTAACAAATGGTTTGATGTTGACTACTCCCAGGGAGAAATTTCCGTTGAAATCGATCCCAGGCACGCATCGAATGAATATCTTGCTTCTATCAGGGAGTTGGGAGTTAACCGGATCAGTATGGGGGTTCAGGATTTTGACCCCAAGGTCCAGTTGGCGGTCAACAGAATCCAGTCGGTAGAGCTCACGGAGGGAGTTTTTAATGAATGCCGCAAGTTAGGCTTCAACGGGATCAATATCGATCTTATTTACGGATTGCCTTTCCAGACGGTAGAAGGCTTTGCCCGGACGCTTGATCAGGTTATCCGTATGTCGCCGGACCGGATCGCCATTTTTAATTATGCACATGTTCCATGGTTGAAAAAACATATGGTACTGATCAAGGAGCAGGATTTGCCTTCCCCCGAAGTCAAATTTGCCTTGATGTCGATGATCCTCGATCGACTGACCGGGGCAGGGTATGTTGTTATCGGAATGGACCATTTTGCGAAGCCCGATGATGAGCTGACCCGTGCCCAGAAAGAATACTCTCTTTACAGGAACTTCCAGGGTTATACAACAAAGGCCGAAGCAGACCTCGTCGGAATGGGTGTAACCGCTATCAGTATGGTCGGTGATGTTTATTCACAAAACCTGAAAAGTCTGCCTGAGTATCAAAAAGCCGTTATGGCAGGGGAGATCCCTGTGCATCGTGGCTATCGGCTTTCCCAGGACGACGAGATGCGACGTCAGGTTATTACCCGAATCATGTGTGATCTGGAGATTAATCGCAAGAACGTTCTTGATCCATTTGGCAAGGATTTTGACCAGTATTTCAAAAAAGAGATTGGGGATCTTGAGCGGTTCCGGCAGGACGGTCTTTTGGATATCACCCCTGAGAAGATTGTTCTGACGACAACGGGAAGAATCTTCATGCGCAATATTGCAATGACCTTTGACCGATATCTCAATGTTGTGGCAAAGGGCCCGCTGTTTTCTCGAACTCTTTGAGCACTGGGATCCTGAGTTGATATGCTCTGGTTCCCCAATAGATCTGGCAAGTTGGGGGGCCAGAGTCATTTTTTGTGGTTTTCAACCTTCTTTCAGGTTTTCTGTAAATCCCTGCAAAGGGGGCTACAATCTCGATACAGACGGATAACCTTCAGGATTATTCCGGGGATGGCTTATCAACCTCAGAGGCCCTCCGGCTCCTTGAGAGGTACGGTCCTAACCGCTCAGAGGTTCTTTCCCGTCCCATTTTTACCCGTATTTTTTTCCTGTTTTGGTCACCAGTTCCATGGATGCTCGAAGTTGCGGTCATTCTGGAATTTTCCCTCAATAAATATCTTGAAGCTTCCATCATCCTTGTTCTTCTCTTCTTTAATGCATTCCTTGGTTTTTTTGAAGAAAGCCAAGCTCAAAAAACACTTTCCGGGCTACAGTCAAAGCTTGCAGTCAATGCATCTGTTTTCAGGGATCATGAGTGGCGTATCGAGTCCGCTTCGATCCTTGTTCCCGGTGACATTATCAGGATTACCATGGGTTCTGTCGTTCCTGCGGACGTTGTTTTTCTTGAAGGGGAACTTCTTCTCGATGTTTCGCTCTTAACCGGTGAGTCTGTCCCGAAAGCTGTTTCAGCGGGGGAAAACGGTTACTCCGGTTCTCTTGTCCGTCGCGGTGAAGCAGATCG
>JAKBTA010000044.1 GCA_021844645.1 Nitrospirota bacterium | reverse complement strand
GTCGTTTTTGCGGGAGGACTGAATGATGGAGAGGATAGATTTTCGTGCAGAAGGCATGACCTGTGAGCATTGCGCCCTGACGATCGAGCAATTGCTCCGAAAGACTCAGGGTGTTCACTCCGCACACGTTTCCTTCTCGAGCAAAAGTGGCCAGGTCAATCTCTCTGGTCAAACCTCTTTTGAGGAACTGAGACGAAACGTCAAGGAAGTGGGTTATGACCTGTTGCCCATTGCCAAGGACTCTTTAGCGGAGACGTCCCCTTCTGTTGCGCAATCTTTGCGCCATATTGTCATCATTGGAGGTGGATCGGGAGCCTTTGCGGCTGCAATCCGGGCTTCCGATCTCGGAGCCAGGGTTACGATTGTCGAGCGTGGGATGATCGGCGGAACCTGTGTCAATGTCGGATGTGTTCCTTCAAAGATACTGATTCGTCAGGCGCAGCATATCCATCAGTCGATGGTTCCACCGTTTGCTGGGATTGTGGGGACAAAACCGGAGTTTTCCTCTTCTCTTCTCGAAAAACAGAGGGAAGAAAGAGTTTTTCAACTGAGGGAAGAGAAATACAGTCGCCTCCTGAAGGGGCTTCCGCATGTGAGATTCCTTGAGGGGACGGCTTCCTTTGAAAGCGGGCGAATTGTGCGTGTCATCAAAAAAGGCGGGGAGGAAGAGGATCTGCTGGCGGACAGAATCCTTGTTGCGACAGGGAGTCGTCCCATTATCCCGGACATTCCTGGACTTGATGGGACTCCGTTCTGGACTTCGACAGAGGCCTTGTTCTCAAAAGGTGTTCCACGGGAAATGCTGATTCTGGGAGGTGGATTCGTTGCGCTTGAAATTGGCCAAGCCTGCCAGCGGCTCGGGAGCCGTGTGACGATTATTGACAGAAATCCGCAAATCCTGAAACGGATGGATCCGGCCATTGGAAAAAGTCTCAAGACCTACCTTTCTGAGGAAGGGATTCGTTTCCTGTTGAGTGCAAAAGTTCTTGGGGTAGACTATGAAAAGGAAAAGTTTACGGTCCATCTTGACGGAATGAAGGTCGAGGGAGATGCTTTCATGGTTGCGGCGGGACGGGCCCCTAATACCGATGGATTGCACCTTGAAAAGGCGGGAGTCCTTAGGAACTCTCAAGGAGCGATTATTGTCAACGATCAACTGGAAACAAATGTTGACGGTGTTTTTGCCGTTGGGGATTGCACCAATCTTCCTCAGTTCGTCTATGTGGCGGCGGCATCCGGGACTCGAGCCGGGATCAATATGATGAAAACAGAGGTGGCCAAACTGGATCTTTCCGTTCTTCCTGAGGTGATTTTTACTGATCCACAGGTGGCAGTAGTCGGTCTTGCCGAGGCGGATGCAATCCTGAGAGGCATGGAGGTTGATGTCAGGACCGTTTCTCTGGATCAGGTTCCCAGAGCCCTTGCCAATTTCGACACCAGAGGATGGGTGAAGATGGTGGCCGAGAAAAAATCTGGCCGCCTTTTGGGAGCTCAGGTTTTGGCTCCGGAAGCCGGAGAGGTGATCCAGACCGCTGCCATGGCGATTTCCTGCGGGAGGACAGTCCAGGAGATCGGAGACCAGTTTTTTCCGTATCTTACGATGGTAGAAAGTCTCAAGCTCTGCGCCCAGTCATTTTACAAGGATGTAAAACAGCTTTCATGTTGTGCGGGATAGGATCAGTCTATCCGTCGTTTTTTTATAGGAGGACTTGCCTATGAGGATCGATGTCCGATGAGTCTCTCGATCGGGAAAGTGGCAAGGCTTTCCGGGGTCAGTATCGATACGATTTTTCTCTCGCAGAAACTAAGGGAGCTTCTTGGGCTTCGAACAGCGGAAGCGACTCGCTGTGAGTCGGTGCAGAAGATGGCAGAGGGGAAGATCCGTGTGGCGCTTGAAAGGCTTCTGGACCTTCTGACCCGTCCACCATTCTGGATGGGTCAGTTTTTCAGACTAAAGCTAAAGCCAGACGTTGATTCCGAACATCATGGTGGTAACGGCACCCACATAGGCGGCAGCCAAGGATTCATAGGAAAGATTGGCATAGAACTCAAGGTGTGCGTTTGCCTGGACAGATGCCCCTATGTCGGCCTGAAGTCCGGCAAGGGGTCCCGGAGTGTCAAATGTTCCGACAACTCCTCCGAGCTGCCCGTTGAGCACCACATAGCGACCAAGCTGGTCGAGGGTGGAAAGGCCGGCAAAGCCAAAGTTTGATGACAGAAGAACGGGGACGAGATTCGTCGCATTCGGAATGAATGGTGTAAATGTCTGGGTATCATAGCCAAAAACCAGATGAAGATCCGGTTTTTTCAGGAAGTCCCAGTCCAGCGCAAACATTGTATTGTGGTTGATTCCAAAAGGTGTCTGGCTTCCCCCAAGTGTATCGTAAGTGTATTCATATTCGCCCGACAGGGATAGTTTTGGCATCAGGGATAGGGTGGCGTTTAAAAGCCCTCCGGACTGAAGGGCTCCTTCGAGAATGGCCTGTCCATATCCGCTCCATGGCAGCTGATACCAACCTTGTCCATCAATCCTGAGTCGACCGAGGGGAAGGTCAAGGTGTCCATAGAGTCCGGCATTGACCTGATTTCCGGCAAAGACATCCCCCGCGTCCATAAGATATTGGATGCCATCCGGTCCCTGCCCATCCACCCCCGCAAAAAGATAGGACTCAAGACCGCTTGTTTGTCCCGATGCGGAGCCTACGTAGAAATTGGTTCCGGCCTGGAAGTGGAGCGTGTCTTTTATGAGCGGTGTTTCCGCGGTGATGCCGGTTCCGATCGATGAGCCGCCTGAGTAGCCGATGTCCACATTCTGTATGTGAATATGATAATCAGAGTTTTCAAGCTCGTAAGTGGACGGTGACTGGAATGGCGGTGGGATCGGTTCCTGAAAGTTGATGTTCTGGTCGAAGGTTTCAAGAGGGGGGGTGGACAACGCAAGGACGACGAGCGTTTTTTTGTCCTCGGAGACCTTCTCTTTTTCATCACTGGAGAGTGAAGGATCTTTGGAAAGCCTGTCCAGAATCTTTTTTGATTGGGACATGTCTCCCCGTTCCATCAAAAGTTCCGCTTTCAGCCTGAGAAATGTTCTGTCTCGGGGATATTGCCTGATTCCCTTGTCGAGGATTGCGATCCCTTTGCCGGGTTGATGAATTTTTCGGGCGATCCGGGCTCCAAGGGAATAGGCTTCATGATTTTTAGGGTGAAACTTGATGTAGTTACCAATTTGCTGCTCGGCCAGAGAAAACTTTTTTTCAGAAATGTTTTTGTTGATTGTATTCCAGTCATGATCCGTAGGGACGGACTGTTCGGCGGCAAATGTGTTCTTGATGCCAAAAAGGGCTCCGGTTATGGAGCCCAAAAAAGTAATCATGAGAAAGGCCGGTAACCAGCCGGCCTTCTTGGCGATTATTCCCATTAACGCGAGTGTCTGTGCATTTTTGCATGGTACCCGGAATGGTGTTCCGGAGAATAAAGCCTGGCAATCCTTACCCGGGATCCCTGCATGATCTCTCGTGTGGCTTCCCTGTGCATTTCATGACCAAACTCTGATCTTCCCAACTCAGGATGATGATCGTCTCCATCATGATGCATGGATGCTTCTGGAGATTCATGGTCCCTGAAATCCCTGTCCGTCCGGTCATAATCCATTGTGTTTTCGGCACGAAGAGCTTTCAGGCGATTTTTGAGCATGAAGATTTTTCTCTTGACGGCGGCGATATCGTCAGACCTGTCCGAATTCGGAGATTTCTGGGCCTCAAGAGCTGAAAGTCTACTTCTGAGTTTTGAGATCTCTGCTTTGACAGCGGCGATATCGGCAGATCTGTCCGGATTCGAAGATTTCTGGGCCTCAAGGGCTGAAAGCCTGGTCCGGAGTTTTGAGATCTCTGCCTTGACGGCAGCGATATCGGCAGACCTGTCCGGATTCGAAGATTTCTGGGCCTCAAGGGTTGAAAGCCTGGTCCGGAGTTTTGAGATCTCTGCCTTGACGGTGGCGATATCGGCAGACCTGTCCGGATTCGAAGATTTCTGGGCCTCAAGGGTTGAAAGCCTGGTCCGGAGTTTTGAGATTTCTGCCTTGACGGCGGCAATATCGGCAGTTCTGTCTGGATTCCGATCTTTTTGGGACTCAAGTGCGGCAAGTCTTGTTGTTAATCTTTTGATCTCGGACCGGATATCCATGCTATCCGCCTTCAGGTCAGCGTCTCCTTGCATTGCTTCGGTTGTTGAAGTTTGTGACCCTGTGTTTCTGGGTGTTGATCCATGGGCAAATCCAACTCCGGCAATAACTGATGCGATAACGACCGCTGGAACTGTTTTTTTGAAATTCATGATTTCTCCTTCATATTGAAGTGGATGTTAACTGGCAAATGTTATCAGGACTTTTAGAAAAGGAATGTGATTTCAATCAAGTGGGCAGGGCTTTATGTCTTGCGGTTTCTTTCCTCGACAGCCCCCATGTTTGGTGGAAGGCCGTTGATGTTTTAGACTGGACCATCGGTTGCATCAGGGATCTTGATTCCGACCAACTTGCTCCAGGAGGGAGAAAATGGCTTTGTTCCGATTTGTCCACGCTGCTGACATTCACCTTGACAGTCCATTGCGTGGTCTTTCCGGGCAGGAAGGGGATAATGCAAAACGTATCCGGAAAGCAACGCGGGAAGCCTTTGAAAATCTTGTAACCCTGTCTCTTGAAGAGAATGCGGACTTCATGATCCTTTCCGGAGATCTGTATGATGGGGACTGGAAAGATTATCAGACCGGCCTTTTTTTTATTGCCCAGATGGGCAGGCTGGCGTCAAAAAATATTCCCGTCTTTCTGGTTCACGGAAACCATGATGCCGCAAGCCAGATGACCCGAAGTCTTATTCTTCCCCCGAACATGAAGGTCTTTTCCCAAAAACGTGCAGAGACCTTTACTCTCCCTGATTGTTCTGTCGCCCTTCACGGAATGAGTTTCCGTCAAAGGGATGTGACGGAAAACCTGGTTCCGGGATTTCCCGATCCTCTTGCTGATATGTTCAATATTGGCGTGCTGCATACGGGTCTTGGTGGGTTGGGTGGCCATGCCAATTATGCTCCCTGCAGTCTTGATGAGCTCATCGCCAAGGGATATGACTACTGGGCTCTCGGACATGTTCACCAGAGACAGATTATCAATCGCAACCCGCACATTGTTTTTCCGGGAAACCTGCAGGGCAGACATATTCGGGAAACGGGAGCGAAAGGTGCTTTTATCGTGACGGTTGCCGACGGTTCTGTCACGGATCTGGATCTGTTGCCGGTCGATGTCGTCCGGTGGGAGGTCATCAATGTCAGTGTTGATCAGGACGATCTTTTAGCTGAAGTGACAAACAAGATCAGGGACGCAATCTTGAGGGCTTCTTTGGCCCTCGACGGGAGGTTGCTGGCTTGCCGTATCGTTCTCACGGGGAGTACAAACCTTCATTTTCAGATCGAATCATCAAGGGAAGTCCTTCTTGCCGAGTCGAGATCGGCAGCTCTTTCCCTGGGGCCATCGGTGGCCTGGGTCGAACGGATCCTGATTCAGACAGAACCCCTGGAATCAGGGTCTGATGAAAAAAAGGAGTCTTCCCTGATGGATCTGCTCAAGATTATGGAAAAAGCCAATGAAGATCCAGAGCTGATCAAGATGATGGAATCGGAAATTGGGGAACTGGTCCGTTCGCTGCCCTTTGACCTCCGTATCGATAACGAAGATCCTGCCCTGAAAGCAGCCATTGCAAAAGAATATTCGCATTTCCTTCCACCGGTTAGGGACTTCCTGCTATCGAATCTCAGGGATCTTAAATCATGAGAATAAGTCGTCTCGATCTCAAAAAATATGGACGCTTTACTGAAAGCGTCCTTGATTTTCCAGCCGGAAAAAACGACTTCCATCTTGTTTATGGTCCGAACGAAGCAGGCAAGTCCACGACCTTGTCGGCAATTTCTGATCTCCTCTTCGGGATTCCCCACAATTCTCCCTACAATTTTCTTCATTCCTACGGGGAGATGCGAATCGGTGGCCTCTTGCAGGCTGAGACCGGGACGATTGAGTTTTCCCGGAGGAAGGGAAAGAAGGATACTTTGCTGTCTGTCGACGGATCTCCCCATCCATCCGGAGAGAGAGCTCTTTCTCCCTTTTTGGGCGGTTACGACAGAGTCTTCTTCGAGAGAATGTTCAGTCTCGATTATCAAAGACTGAACGAGGGGGGCAGGGAGATCCTCGATGCCGGGGATGACGCAGGTCAGATCCTCTTTTCAGCAGGGACAGGTCTTCCCGGCTTAAAAAAACATCTTGAGAGCCTTGAAGGGAAGATTGATGGTTTGTGGGGGGCAAGACGATCTTCCAGGAGAAGGTATACCCAACTTGAAGACAGTCTCAAGGAAAACGAGCGAAAACTTCGGGAACACAGTCTCTCCGGAGCCAAATGGCTGGAATTGAAGGAGGATCTCCTCAAGGTCCAGGGTGAATGCGACCGGATCGATCAGCAGATTTCAATGAAGACGCTGTCGCTTCGAAAACTTGAGCGGGTCCGGCGTGTTTTCCGGGATGTCAGTCGCCTTGATCAGATTGAATCGGAGATTGCCTCGATCGGGCCGCTTCCGGTCCTTCCCGGAAACGCCAGGGAAAAACTTGAGTCTGCACAGGAAAAGATCGCGGAGGCCCGGATTCAGGGCGAGACACTGAAATCGAGGCTTCAGGATGCTTTTGCTGAAAGGGAGAGTATTCATAAGGACGAAAAGATTCTTGCAAGGGCAACGGAAATCGGGCGTCTGCATGAAGTCAGGATCCAGATCCAGAAAGCGCAGGAAGATCTTCCCAAACGTCAGGCAGAGCTTGTGTCCCTGGTATCGGAGCTTTCTTCCCTGTCGAGAGAGTTGTCCTGGGAACCTATGGACGTTGAGCATCTTCTTTCGAAAATTCCCGGACGGGCTCGCTCTCTTTCTGTTTCCAGGCTGATCTCCGAAAGGGAAGGGTTGATCTCTTTGCTGACGGGTGCGGAAAAATCGCTTCTTGAGACCAGGCTCAGCCTGGAATCCCTTGAGAAAAAACATCGCAGTCGCCAGGCTCCCGTCGATTTGTCGGAGCTGGAATTGGCACTGTCTTCCTTTCGGAGCCGATCGAGTGCTCTTTCATTGTCCGGAACGCTCAGAGAGGAACTTCTTTCCTGTAATTTTCAGATAGAGCTTGCTCTTTCTTCTCTCTTTCCCCCCGAAAAATCTCTCGAGACCCTGTTGTCTGTCAATGCCCCGGGTGTTGGACTGATAACCGGTTTCCGTGACCGGATCGCCGCCTGTGAGGAAGAGTTGAAGGAGTTCTCTCGTAGAATCCAGTCTGTTCGTCAGGAGATCGGGGGATTGTCATCGACGCTTGACGGGATTTTGCAAAGGGATCAGCCGGTGACCAAGGCTGTCCTTGAAAAACTCAGGGAAAAACGGGATCACTTCTGGGAGTTGGTCAAAAGAATACATGTTCATGGGGATGCTGTTCCCGGCTCCGAAGTGGAAGAAAATACGGGGAAAATCGATCCTGTTCCTCTTTTTGAAGAAGCTCAAAGGGAGGTGGACATCGCTTCCGACAGACGTTTTGACAAGGCGGAAGTCGAAGCGCGTGTGGGTGTTATTGCCCAGAAGATCGATGAACACAAAGGAGTCCTTGCAGAGCTCCTGTCCCAGAATGCGGCGTCTCTCAGCGTCAGAGATGGACTTCTGTCAGAGTGGGTGGGCTTATGGGGCCAGGCTCCTTTTTTACCTGCGTCGCCGGAATTGATGCTGAAGTGGTTCCGTGACCGGGAAGCTGTTTTTGAATGGGTGTCCAGAAGAAAACTCTGCGAGGAGAAAATCAGGTCGGTTTCGGCGGAAATTTCTCTTTTTCAGAATCTCCTTTCAAGGGAAATTTCAAAGATTGGGGGGAAACAGCTTGTGTCCGGAGATGAATCTCTGGACACTCTGGCCGAAATGGCTCAAAGACTCATTCGGGAGCTATCAGACGGAGCCGCTCTCTGGAAGCTTGAGGAAGAACAGATTCTCAAACTTGAGGAAGAAGCAAAGAGAAAGCAGGCTGAGCTTGATGTGGCGAAGAAAGAAATTGGAATCTGGGAAGTCGCATGGAAAAATGCGCTATCAGAAACAGTCCTTCCGTTTCTTGAGAGCACTGACGCGGTCTCCCACCTTCTTGAATCGATCGACCGGATGAGGGCTCTGTCGGAGCCTGTCCGCGATCTGAGCCATCGGGTCCAGTCTATTCAGAAAGATGCCGTGAATTTTAAGAGGATGGTGCAGGAGATGATTCCGCTGGTCGCCCCCGATCTTTCAGGCGAGTCTCCGGAGGATTCGATGAGAACGATTGAGAAGCGTTTGGATCAGGCTCTGTTGGCGGTAGAGCTCTACGAACAGAAAGATCAGGACATTCGTGCCCTCTCCCAGTCTGTCCAGCATTACAGGGAAGTTGATCGTGAAGCTTCCGGCACCATAAGCCTTCTTCTCGAGGCTTCACAGCTTCCGGATGCGACAAGTCTTGCCGGGGCCATATCAAGACAGGAAAGAGTCCTTGCTCTTGAGCAGGAGAAAGAGGCTCTCAAGATCTCTCTTCTCAGGAATGGAGACGGTTTTTCCCTGAAGGAGCTTGAAAAAGAAGTCAGGGAAGTCCCGGATCCGGCCGTTTTGGGAGATATGGTTGCGATATTGCTGGAAGAAATTGAGTCATTGCGGTCTTCCCAGAAGGAACTTCTCGAGAAAAGAACTCGTCTGGACAATGAGTTCTCTGCTTTGGGCGGTGATCTTGTTGCGGTCGAAGCGGCCTCTGATCGACAAACAGTTCTTTCAGAAATGCGGGAAGTCGCAGAGCAGGTCGTTTACCTGAAAGGGGCCTCTATTCTCCTCAAATGGTCCATGGATCGCTACCGGAAAGAAAATCAGGGTCCTCTCCTTTTAAAGGCAAGCGGGTTGTTTTCTCATCTGACACTGGGATCGTTTGATTCATTGGGGGTTGATTACGATGATGAGGACCGGGTCAGGATCCTGGGGTTCAGGAAGGATGGTTCTGCGATCGGTGTCTCCCAGATGAGTACGGGGACCGCGGACCAGCTTTTTTTGGCGATCCGTTTATCGGCGGTTGATGACTTCCTGGGGCACTCTGCCGCGTTTCCGTTTGTTGCGGATGATTTGCTGATCAATCTTGATGATCAGCGTGCAAAGGCTGCGCTGAAGCTTCTCTGGTCTTTGTCGGAGAAGACACAGGTGATTTTTTTAACCCATCACCAACATCTGGTGGATCTTGGCCGAGAGACACTTGGAGAGCAGATGCCGGTTTCCTTCCTGGTTTCAGGCCAGTGACCCGTCTTCCGATTTGTTTTTTCCGAGGGCATGGAATAAAAAGAGTGCTTCCTGCCGGGACTTTTGATGGTCAACAATCGGGAAAGGATAGTTTTCCCCCAGAGTGATGCCGGATTTTCTTAAAAGATCCTCGGGGGCTTCCCATGGGCGATGGATCAGGTGATGGGGGAGATTCCGGATTTCAGGGACCCAATGGCGGACATAGAGGCCATTGGGGTCAAATTTTTCCCCCTGGAGAACTGGGTTATAGATTCTGAAGTAAGGAGCTGCATCAACACCCATTCCTGAAACCCATTGCCAGGAGACAGTATTGTTTGCCTGGTCCCAGTCGACAAGGGTATTCCAAAACCATCCTGCACCCTCCTTCCAGTCGACAAGGAGATCCTTCGAGAGAAAGCTTGCGGTGATCATCCTCGCACGGTTGGAGATAAAGCCTGTTTCCCATAACTGCCTCATGATGGCATCGATAACGGGATAACCTGTTTTTCCCGATTTCCATGCTGCGATGAGCACTGGGTTGTTTTTCCAGGGAAAGCGGCTGAATTTGTTCTGGAAAGGTGTGTGAATCATCTGGGGAAAATGGATCAGGAGATGTCTTGAAAATTCTCTCCAGCCAATTTCACTGAGAAATTTCTCTCCACCTGCCTGGAGCTCCGGGTGGCTGTAAAGCTTGAGAAGGGTTTGCCGAACAATATGTTTCGAGGTGATTTCCCCTGCGTGAAGGTATGGCGAAAGGGTCGAAAAGGAGAGACTGTCGAGCCGGTCCCGGTCGGTGGCGTAGTTGATCAGTTTTCTATCAAGAAAATCATCCAGTGTCTTGTGAGCCGCTTTTTCCCCCGGAATCCATCGTTCCCTGAGTCCTTTTGCCCAGTCTGGATTTTGCGGGTTCCATCCCCATCGGGAAATATCTTCCGAGGCGGGAAGGTTTTCCGGCGGGTCCATTTTTTGAGGAGCAGGAAGGCTCTCGGTCGGATCAAGACGTGGACGCAGATTGCTCCAGAAGTGACTGAATCCGCAGCGCAAGCCCCTTGATTCATCCAT
>JAKBTA010000005.1 GCA_021844645.1 Nitrospirota bacterium | reverse complement strand
GTCCGAGCTTTACGGTGGTGGAGCTTCTCTCCGGCTGAAGCAGGAAATTGTCTTGGGAATCGGTGGCTGGAGACTTCTCCGAAAGCTCGGAATGGACGTAACGGTCTGTCATCTGAATGAGGGGCATGCGGCTTTTGCCATTCTGGAACGATCGAGAGACCAGATGGAAAAGACCGGGCAATCTTTTGATGAAGCGTTGGCGACCACCAGGGCGGGGAATCTTTTTACGACTCATACTGCAGTATCTGCCGGATTTGATCGCTTCGAGCCTCTCTTGATGGATCGCTACTTCAGAAAATACGCCGAGAACGATTTGAAAATTGGCTTTGAGGAGCTTCTTTCTCTGGGACGGATCCATCCTGAAGCGACCGATTCGCTTTTCAACATGGCACATCTTGCGATGCGAGGGAGCGGCCATGTCAACGGTGTGAGTGCGCTCCATGGGCGGGTCAGCCGGCACATTCTGGGAGATCTTTTTCCCAGATGGCCAACACCTGAGGTTCCGATCGGATCTGTGACCAATGGAGTCCATGCTCCCAGCTGGGATTCTGAGGGAGCCGATGCCCTGTGGAGCAATTCCTGCGGAAAGGATCGGTGGCTTTTGCCGACAGAGTCTCTTGAGAACGATATCCACCGCCTGTCAGATGAGTCCATTTGGGAGTTCCGGAACGCCTCGAGAGAAACATTCATCTCTTACGCCAGAAGGCACCTTACCCGTCAGATGAAGGTTTCCGGGGAATCGGCAGAGCTGATTGAACGTGTGTCCTCATTTTTTTCCCCTGATGTTTTGACGATCGGATTTGCCCGGCGATTTGCAACCTACAAGCGACCCAATCTCCTTCTATTTGATCCGGATCGTCTGATCCGTCTTCTTCATCATCCAAAGGGGCAGGTTCAGCTGGTGATTGCTGGAAAGGCTCATCCAGCGGATCTTGCAGGTCAGAAAATGGTCCGGGAATGGATTTCTTTCATCAGAAGACCAGAGGTTTTTGGACGTGTAATGTTCCTGTCGGACTATGACATGCTTTTAAGTGAACGGCTTGTCCAGGGCGTCGACCTCTGGCTCAATACACCCAGAAGACCCTGGGAGGCTTGCGGAACGAGCGGGATGAAAGTTCTGGTCAACGGAGGCCTGAATTTTTCAGAACTTGATGGATGGTGGGCAGAGGCTTATTCGCCCAAGGTCGGTTGGGCTCTTGGTGACGGCCTTGAACATGGAGATGATCCTGTATGGGACCAGGTGGAGGCTGAGTCGCTTTATGAAAAGCTCGAGCAGGAAGTTATTCCTGCGTTCTACGAACGCGACAGAAATAATCGGCCGTCAGGCTGGATCCAGCGGATAAGGGAAAGCATGGCTTGCCTGACACCCCGATTTTCGAGCAATCGGGCGGTCCGGGAATATACGGAGTCCTACTATCTTCCCGCATCAGAAAGTGTGCGATCTCGATCCATGGAGAATGGAGCTTCCGGAACCAGAATCGCTGCCTGGAAAAAGAAAGTGGCGAACCACTGGGCAACGCTAAAAATCCGGAATGTGTCATTATCGAACAAGGAGAGTCAGTTTCTCTTTACCGTTTTAATAGATCCCGGAAACTTGGACCCTTCAGAATTTTCCGTGGAACTTTACGCCGATGCTGGAGGAGATTTTCCAATGTTCCGGCAGAAAATGGAAATGGACCCTGCGGCCATATCAGGTGATCGCCTTTATTCGGCGACCGTCCCCGCCAACAGGCCACCGGGGGACTATACCGCACGGATCATTCCATCTTTTCCTGGTGTTTCTGTACCGCTTGAGGCATCACAGATCCTGTGGCAAAAGTAAAACAAGGAGGTTTATCTTGAACGAAGAGAAAACAGGCAGTCGTTTTGAACTGGGCATGATCGGTCTTGGAGTGATGGGGCGCAACCTCCTTTTGAATATGGCTGATCACAATTTTCCTGTGGCTGGATACGACAGGGATGTTGCGAAGGTCCAAGCTTTTTTGAAGGAAGGGGCGAATCACGATGTCAGTGGTTCAAATGATCTTGGCACTTTTATCGCCCTGCTGAAAAAACCGAGGGCTGTCATGATGCTCGTTCCCGCGGGTTCGGCTGTTGATTCTGTCATCAATGAGCTTCTCTCTTTCCTGGAACCGGGGGATTTGATCATTGATGCGGGGAACTCTGACTATAAAGATACCGATATCCGGGAGAAGTCGCTCTATGCAAAAGGGGTGTGGTTCATGGGAATGGGTGTGTCGGGCGGTGAAAAGGGGGCCCGTTACGGGCCAAGCATCATGCCAGGTGGACGCCCGGAAGCTTATGGACGGGTGAAGCCGATTCTTGAGGCGGCCTCTGCAAAGGTCAATGGAGAGCCTTGTGTGACCCATATCGGACCAGGGTCTTCCGGCCATTTTGTCAAGATGGTTCACAACGGGATCGAATATGCCCTGATGCAGTTGATTTCAGAGTCCTATGACCTGATGAAGAGGGGGCTTGGTCTGGGCAATCGTGAGCTGGAGCAGGTTTACAAAGACTGGAACAAGGAAGGTTTGACCGGTTATCTGATGGAGATCACCGGTGAGATCTTTGGCCGGAAAGATTCCGAAACCCAAAAAGACCTGATTGATGAAATCAAGGGTGCTGCAGCTCAAAAGGGAACGGGCATGTGGACGTCTGAAAGCGCTATGGAACTTTCAGTACCGACTCCGACGATCGATGTGGCTGTTGCGATGAGGAATTTATCCGTTCTTCACTCTGAAAGGTCCATTGCAAAGTCCAATCTTTCCCGTCCCGCGATACCTTATGCTGGGGAGAAGGCCGAGTTTGTCTCAAAGCTCAAAAGCGCGATGATTGCTTCCATGCTTCTGGTCTATTCTCAGGGGATGGCCCTCTTGTCGGTCGCATCCTTCCATCAAGGGTATGGGCTCGATCTTGAAGCGATCGCGAGAATCTGGCGCGGAGGGTGCATTATCCGTGCCACCATCCTGGAAGATATCAGGAGTGTATACCGACGTTCTCCCTCTCTTCCCAATCTTCTCCTTGATCCCGCTTTTGCAAAGATCGTGGCCGATCATCAGGAGCAGCTGAGATTGGTGAGCATTGAAGCCATCAAAATGGGGATCCCTGTTCCGGCTCTCTTGTCGACTCTTTCATACCTTGACGCTTATCGAAGTGAATGGCTTCCGTCCAACCTGATTCAGGCCCAGCGGGATTTTTTTGGATCCCATACTTATGAGCGAATCGATCGCAAGGGTGTCTTCCACACAGATTGGGATGAGTCATGATGGCCCCGAATCACGACAAGGCTCCATCGACGATCTTTGTCATTTTCGGGGGTGGAGGAGATCTGACCTGGCGAAAGCTGGTGCCGGCCCTTTTTGATCTGTACCGGGCCAAAAGCATCACGAATCACTTTGCAATCATCTGCGTCGATCGAAATGATTTTGCGGACGATAAGATCAGAAAGCACTTCTTTGATGGAGTGAACTCTTTTTCCAGGGTGGGGAAAGTGACCCCCGAGGACTGGGATGCGTTTTCAAGCCAGATTTTTTATCTCAGGGGAGATTTTAAAAAGTCAGAAACGTATTCCGCTCTTGCGGCTCGTTGTAACGAGATTGATGCTCTATGGAAAGAAAAGACTCAGCGCATTTTTTATATGGCGACGCCTCCAAGTCTTTTTGGGGAGATTCCCAAGTATCTGAAAGGTGCCGGTTTATCCGATGATCTGGAGTGTTCAAGGCTGGTGATCGAAAAGCCCATCGGCTATGACCGGGAATCCTCCCGGGCATTGAATCAGACACTCTCCGAGAGCTTCGACGAGTCCCAGATTTTCCGTATAGACCATTATCTGGGGAAAGAAACGGTCCAGAATATCTTGGCGTTCCGCTTTGCCAATCCGATCTTTGAGCCTCTCTGGAATCGTCACTATGTGGAATGTGTCACGATCACGGTTGCTGAAACAGTGGGTGTTGAGCACAGGGGGTCTTATTTTGACGGGGCCGGAACTCTCAGGGATATGGTCCAGAACCATTTGATGCAACTTCTGTGTCTTGTGGCAATGGAGCCAATGGTTGATTTTGATGCCGATGAAATCCGAAACAAGAAGGTTGATGTTCTTCATGCTGTTCGTCCGATACCAATGGAGCTGGTTCATTCGGTGGCGGTCAGGGGACAGTATGGAGAAGGCTGGATCGCTCAAAAAAAAGTGCCTGGATATCGCCAGGAGGAAGGTGTTTCGAAGGATTCCGGAACGGAAACCTTTGCGGCACTGAAGCTTTTTGTGGATAACTGGCGGTGGCAAAATGTTCCCTTTTATCTCCGTACGGGCAAACGACTTCCCCGTCAGATTTCAGAAATTGTCATTACATTTCGTCAGGTACCCCATCGTTCATTCCCGATGGAAGCTTCCCTCGGCTGGCAGCCGGCAAGGCTTGTGATCTCCATTCAGCCGGAGGAGGGGATCATCCTTCGTTTTCAGGCAAAATATCCGGGCCAGAAGCTCCATCTCAGGCCGGTCGAGATGAAGTTTTCTTACCAGGAGTCGTTTATGACACCCTCTCCGGAAGCGTATGAAACACTTCTCTGGGATGTGATGCGAAATGATGCCACATTGTTTATGCGTTCAGATCAGATAGATGCGGCGTGGAGTCTTCTTTCCCCGGTCATTGAAACTTGGTCCATGGCACCTCCGAGTGACTTTCCCAACTACCCGGCAGGTTCCTGGGGGCCTGAAGCAACTCTTGGTCTTTTGGAAAAGCCGGAACATTTTTGGCCGATTTACAATGAGCCTGACGGGCTGTCCAAGAAAAAGCATTCATGAGTTCTTCCCAAAAAAGGGAGAGGTGGTGCTGGTGAAAAAACGGTTTGCCCAATTCCAGGTCAAAGAAGGATCCCGGGTCGACCTGGCTCAGTATCCAACCCGGACAGAGCCCCTGTATAAGTCAAAAAGTCAGTACGAAAAGCTTTTGTCCAAGCATATAGCGGAGCTTTCAAGTCAACAATATCTCCTTTATGCCTCAAACAGCCACTCTCTCCTGTTGATTTTTCAGGCGATGGACGCAGCTGGAAAAGATGGAGCGATTTCCCATGTAATGTCTGGTGTCAATCCTCAGGGGTGTCAGGTATACAGTTTTAAACACCCCAGCGCTGAAGAGCTTGAGCACGATTTTCTCTGGCGGACATCAAGATGTCTCCCGGAAAGGGGAAGAATTGGAATTTTTAACCGCTCCTATTATGAAGAGGTCCTGATTGTCAGGGTTCACCCGGAGATCCTGAAAGCCCAGGGGCTTTCTGACCTTCCCAAAGATGAAAACAGCATCTGGGCATATCGTTATCAGTCCATTCGGGAGCTTGAAAAGCATCTCACCAGAAATGGGACAAGAGTCATCAAATTTTTTCTCCATCTTTCGGAGGAGGAACAAAAAAAACGATTTATTGAGCGCATTGACAACCCGGCCAAAAACTGGAAGTTTTCAGAAGCGGATATGACAGAACGGAAGTTCTGGGGAAAGTACATGCAGGCGTATGAAGAGTGTCTCTCCCATACCAGCCTTGATCATGCACCATGGTATGTGATTCCCGCCGATGACAAAAAAAATGCCCGGCTATTGATCTCCGGTATCATTCTTGAAACCATGAAGGGTCTCGACATGAAAACTCCGGAGGTGGGAGCGGATCGTGTCCGGGAGCTCAAAGCCATTCGAAAGCAACTTGAATCTTGACCGTTTTCTCAAGTTTCTGGCTTTCTGATTTTTTCGTAGACTCCGTAAATGAAGGGTGTGTTCTGGATCAGGAACCGGTGCTGCTCTCTTAAGCCAAAAAAGATTTGAAGCTCTCTGTCGATATCCCGGTCAAGGTGGCAACCGTCAGCGAGGTGTCTCCAGATGGGTGTGATGGCCCTTTGAATGGTTGCCATCCATCCTTTTTCACTGACAACATGTTCAAGCACCAGAACCTTTCCCCCAGGTTTCAGGACCCTATCGATCTCTTCGACAGTCTTCGGTAAGTTTCCCACAGAACAAAGAACAAGTGTGATCAGTACAGTATCGAAGGAGCCTTCCCTGAAAGGAAGTTCGGATCCAGATCCAATAACTGGATCTCCAAGTTCTTTTAGGGATTTTTTAAGAGATTCCCGGAGCATCCATGGATTATATTCCAGAAAGACTTTCCGTCCTTTTGGGGGAAGATAGTGGATGTTGGCCCCGGTTCCGGATCCGATTTCGAGAAGATCTCCTTCGATGTTTGGCATGAGGGATTCTCTGACAGGAGAAAAGTAGGTCCTTTCCATCCTGCGGATCATCCGGTCATAGAATTGCGCGAATAATTTGGAAGCCATTCCTTCTCCTTCAAATTGATTTTTACGATAATATTATTTTATTTATCGTATTGAAATCTCTTTTTGTCTTGTCTGTAGGCTCCATCGATTTTCTTCTTCCTTGTTCGAAGATCCAAACTAGTGCAGAATGAACAAGAATTGATTTTTATGGAGTCTGTTCATTCTGAATATTGTCTGCGCAAGGAGTAAAAGTGCGAAGCACTCATTTTAAGGAAATCCTTTCACGACTTGAGCGCAGGGAAGATCATTTTGTTGGGCATTTTGGTGGATACATTCTCGAAAGTGTTTTTCAGCCAATCTTTAGTTTGTTCCATTGTCGCACAGGTGGATCCGAGGCTCTTGTAAGAGGCATCGCCCCGGATGGGCGTACGGTCTCTGCGATGGAGATTCTCTCTTTACCCGGGAAAAACGGAGGAGATAGGGTCTTTCTGGACCGCCTCCTAAGGTCACTGCATCTGGCCAATCTTTCTCTTCGCCCGAAAGAAAAGCAATGGCTTTTTTTAAATCTGGATCCCTATGCGGCGGTTGCAGGTCGTGAATATGGCAGTTTTTTTGAAGATATTCTTTCTCACTTTTCTGTTCTTCCCTCTCAGGTGGTTGTCGAGATTCTCGAAAGTGGAATCGATGATGAAAAACTCTTGTCGGAGGCCGGTGAGTATTATCGGCAGATAGGATGCCTATTGGCGATTGACGATTTCGGTGCGGGACATTCCAATTTTGACCGGATCTGGTCGTTCAAGCCGGACCTTGTGAAAGTGGATCGATCGATGATCCGGGGCGCTGCAGAAAATAAAAGGATTCGACGGCTGCTTCCGGGCATCGTTTCTCTTCTTCGCGAGTCCGGGTCGCTTGTTGTTCTGGAGGGTGTTGAGACAGAAGAGGAAGCTAGGGTGGTGTTTGAGACAGAAGCGGATTTCGTGCAGGGGTTTTATTTTGCAAGACCGGGTCCGGTTTTTTCCAGAATAACCCCGTTGTCGGACAAGAGAATGGATGAAACGCTTCTCCTTTCCATGCGAAACAATAAGAGCGAAGCTTCGGTTTTAAATATTGCGGAATCCCTTCTGTCATTTGCTGGCAAAATGCCTTCAACAAGTCATTCGGAAGTGTTGGAAGCCGATGTCTTTGACACCTTCAGCGCTTTTGGAGTCATTCGATTCTATATGCTTGATGGACAGGGATTTCAACTGGGAGAGACCATAACCCTGAGAGATGTCCAGAACTTTTGCGATAGCCGTTTCGATCCGATTCAGGATGCCAAAGGAGCAAACTGGGCTCGGAGAGGGTATTTTCAAAGCGCAATCAGCCACAAGGGGGTGCCCCAGATTTCTCCACCCTATCTCTCCCTGACAGGGGCACATCTTTGCCGGACTGTTTCCCTCGCAGTTGAAAGCTCTTCTGACGCTGTTGTTTTTTGTGTCGACGTCGATTGGTCAGATAGCTCCGGATAACTGTTCCTGCGGGTGTTCAGAAAGTCCAGTTTGAAACAGGAGGAAGCATTTCGAAGCCAGGTCGAGCGAAAAAATATCCTTGAAAGAGATAGACGCCCATATCTCTCAGAATCCTTGCTTCTTCAACGGTTTCCACACCCTCTCCAATCACCTTGACTGAAAGAGTCTGGCAGAGTTTGACAATTGCTTCGACGATGATTGCCTTGGTTTTGTCATTCTGAATTTCCGAGATCAGCAGTCGGTCAAGCTTCAGATACTCCGGTCGCAACTGGGCCAGAAGGTTCAGGCTGGAATAACCCTCTCCAAAATCGTCGATAGCAATCAAAAGGCCATGCTTTCGGTAGCCATCGAGAACCTTCCGGAGAAAATTGGGGTCTTCTATTTTTTCTTCCTCTGTTGTTTCAAGGATAATCTTCTCCACAGGAAAGTTCATTTTTCGGGCGACTTCAAGGGTGAGCTGGATGCAGTGGTCAGGGTTATAGACGGCATTGACAAGAAAATTGATATTGAGAAAGGTATCGACTCCAAGCTGGCTTGCGAGTGTTATGACTTTTGCCCGGCAAAGCTGGTCAAATCGGAATCGGGTCTCCCAGTCAACTTGGGATAGGATTGTCTGGGCTCCTTCACCATGAATTCCGCGAATCAGTGCTTCATAGGAATGAGTTGTTCTTGTATTGATATCCACAATTGGCTGGAAAGCGAAGGTAAAGTCAAAAGGGAGAAGATTGCCCATATCACATCGATCGCAAGTCAGTGTTTCCAGTTTGGCGGCAATCTCGTCAACGCTTGGTGCAACGGAAAGTTTGGCATTGATCATTTTTCTGATCTCCAAGGAACATGTACGTTTTTTTGGAGTGTAACATCTGATATGGTGTATTGCCTAGATTCCATCAGTCATGATTAATGGGCAGGGATATTGAAGAGATATCCTGTGGTTTTTTTGGGGAGTGATTGGTTGTACGGAAACGGATGGCGTCCCCAACCGGATTTGAACCGGTGTTACCGCCGTGAAAGGGCGATGTCCTAGGCCTAACTAGACGATGGGGACGTGAGTGTGCTGTGAATTGAAAAGCCAAATGATTCTAGGCAAGGGAAAGGAATTTGTCAATCGGCTTGAATAAGGATGAAATTGCCAACTGATTGACTGAATGGAAAAGATTAATGTAGGATGCCCGTATTTTCCAATTCTGGAATGAAATTTCATCCATCAAACAATCTGGATCCGTTTAGCCCCCAAGGAGCCGTTCTGCATGAAACTTTATGAGCATGAGGCACTCGAATCTATCTATAAGAAATTTCAGATTCCTGCGCCAAAGTTTGTTTTTGGTACTGAGCCAACAGAGAAAGTCCGTGAATTTATCGAAAAGCAGCCAGCGGTCGTTATTAAATCGATGGTTCTTGTCGGGAAGAGGGGGAAGGCCGGAGCGGTAAAAGTTGTCACCGACAAATCAAAGGCAGTAGAGGTATTCAAGGATCTTGCAACTCGTGATGTCTATGGTGAGAAATCTGTCGGAGCGATTGTCTGTGAAAAACTGGACATCCAGAAAGAATATTATTTGAGCGTTACCTATTCGACCAAGGATCGTGCTCCTGCCATTACATTTAGTGAGCATGGCGGAATGGAGGTCGAGGAGATCGATCACAAGCTGATCCATACTTATATTGTTGGAGATGTCCGTTCTGTCTATCCGTACCAGATCAGAAAGTTTTTGGTTGGAATCGGATTTTCTGATCCAGAGATGCTTCGTCCCCTTTCTGAAGTCATTGTCAATGTTTATAAAGCATTCTGGGAAACGGAGTGCCGACTTCTGGAGATTAATCCGCTCGTTGTTGCCAAGGTCGGAGACAAGAAAAAACTGGTCGCCGCTGATGCCGTTGTCCTCTTGGACGATGATGCAGCAGTCCCACCATCCGTTCGTTTTTCTGCCCGTGGTGACATGGGTCGTCCCCTTTCCCAGAGAGAGCAGGATGCCATCCTGATCGATCAGGGGGATCATCGGGGTAAGGCCGGTTCTTATGTTGAGCTCGACGGGGATGTTGCTCTGATGACATTTGGCGGTGGCGGTAGCACTGTGACTGCAGAGACAGCGATCGAAGCCGGCCTTCGCGTGGCAAACCTGACCGATATTGGTGGTAACCCACCCGCTGAAAAAATGTACAAGATCGCCCGTATCATTCTATCAAAGCCGGGACTGAAGGCTGTTCTGGTTTGTGGAGGAACGGCCAGTAATACCAGAATCGACGTCACTCTTGGGGAAGGTCTTGCCAAGGCTCTTGATGACATGAATGCCGAAGGTGTGTTGAACAAGGATCTGATTTGGGTTGTTCGTCGAAGTGGTCCGGAATATGTGAAGGGTTTGAAAATGTTGCATGAGTGTTTTGTTCGCAACGGCATAAAGGGGGATATCTATGATTCCCAGCTTCCCATCACGGAAGCACCTCTTCGACTGAAAGAGCTTTTGATCAAGCATGTCAATTATCAGCCAGAGCAAATTGTATAATCCACTATAGGATTTTCCCGGACTTATTGGACAGTTTTGTCTAAGGAGGAACGTTTGAAGGGCCCTGTTTATCTCAATGAAAATACTGGAATCATCGTGATCGGAGCGACCGGAAGGGAAGCGTCTCAGGTGATCAAGGAGTCTGAAGCTCTTTATCCCGGAATCATCAAAGCTGGCGTGACACCTGGTAAGGGCGGCTCGACAGAGCTTGCTGTTCCCGTTTTTGACACTTTGTTTCAGGCAAAAAAAGACCCCGCTATCGGTCCAAAGATTAATACTGCGTTGATTTATGTGCCACCAGCATCTGTCCTTGATGCTGTCATGGAGTGTCTGGATGCAGAGATCAAGGTGATCTATATTATCACGGAGCATGTTCCCATTCGCGACTCTGAAATCATCTATCAGGAGAAAATTCGCCGCAATGCAATCATTGTCGGGGGAACAAGCCTTGGCTGTTTTGTGCCATCCGTCGGGAGAATCGGGGCTATTGGCGGTAAGGATCCAACGGTCGCATTCCGTCAGGGAGGTCTGCTGATCATCTCAAAGAGTGGTGGTCTGACGGTGACAACGGCTGAGATGTTCAAGCGAAGAGGCTGGGGCACCTATTGTGCGTTGGCTATCGGAGGAGATATTATAAGTAATACCACCTATGCGGATGTCCTTATGCAAGTCAAGGATGATCCAAATGTCAAGGGTGTGGTGATGTTGGGTGAGCCTGGTGGCTCCTATGAAGAGCAGGCTGCCGAGTTGATTACCTCTGGAGTATTCAAGAAGCCTGTGGCGGCTTTTATTTCCGGTCGATTTCAGGAAAGAATGCCTGAAGGCGTTGCCTTTGGTCATGCAGGGGCCATTGTGGAAAGAGGAATGGGAAAGGCGACTGACAAGATTGAACGTCTTGATGCTGCAGGAAAAAAACACCCTGTCAAGGTTGCTTTTTATTATCATGAGCTTGTTTCTGCGATCGAGAGCCTTGGTGTCCCCAGGGATTTTGAAGACAGCACCTCAGCTCATGTTGCTCCTCTCTACTCTACAATCAGGTAGTTCAATATTAATCGGGAGGAGGTGATTCGAAATGGCAGAACAGCAATCTCAGGGAATGGGAAAGAATCTGGTCCTGGCAGCAATCGTTGTGGGTGGTACGCTATTTTTTATTTTATTTTTAGGGAAATCTGCTGAAACCAATGCTGTAGTGTCTCATCACATGATTTGGCCTTGGCCCTAGTTTTAAATTGTTGAGTTGTTGACCTGTCCGGGATTCCCGGGCAGGTTCCCTTCTCATGTGCGGCGTGTGAGCCGTGATGAGGACTTCGTCTGATTTGGATGATTGATGCGAATTGGCGATGATGCCTTTTGTCGCAATAAAGTCTCTGATCCCTTTCGAAGGATGACCTGTTTTCCCCCTTTGTCCAAGCCGAATCAATCGGCCCCTTCCATGACCGGAAGGAATAGCCAATCCAATCGTAACAATTCCATTAAGGAGTTTAAGCAATGGCGCTTAATCTGACGCAGAAGATTTTTAAAGAACACCTCGTTTCCGGAGAAATTGTTGCCGGAAAAGAAGTTGCCATACGAATTGATCAGACACTCACTCAAGATGCGACCGGGACAATGGCCTATCTTCAGTTTGAAGCTCTCGGCCTTGATCGCGTTAAGACAGAGCTCTCTGTTTCCTATGTTGACCACAACATGTTGCAAACAGGCTTTGAAAATGCGGACGATCACCGCTATCTCCAAACTGTTGCTGCCCGTTACGGAATTGTTTTCTCCCGTCCTGGCAATGGTATCTGTCATCAGGTGCATCTCGAGAGATTTGGTAAGCCAGGGAAGACCCTCCTTGGTTCTGACAGCCACACCCCGACCAACGGTGGCGTTGGAATGATAGCCATTGGTGCTGGCGGTCTTGATGTTGCCTTGGCAATGGGAGGAGAAGCCTTTCACCTCTCGATGCCAAAAGTTGTCCAGGTGAAGTTGACTGGTCGTTTGCAGCCTTTTGTTTCGGCAAAAGACGTGATTCTTGAGCTTTTGCGCCGTCTGACCGTCAAGGGCGGTGTCAATAGGATCTTTGAATACACCGGGGAAGGTGTCCTCTCCCTTTCTGTTCCGGAGCGTTCCACTATTACCAATATGGGTGCCGAGCTTGGGGCAACGACTTCAATTTTTCCAAGCGATGAGAGAACACGGGAATATCTCAAGGCACAAGGACGGGAAAAGGATTATCGGGCTTATGCAGCTGATCCCGGCGCCTCGTATGATGAGACCGTCGAGATTGATCTGGATACCTTGGAACCTTTGATTGCTCAGCCTCATTCCCCTGATAATGTCGTAAAGGTTCGCGATATCCAAGGGATCCCTGTGTCTCAGGTTGCGATCGGCTCATGTACAAACTCTTCCTTCAAGGACTTGATGACGATTTCCCATCTGATGAAGGGGAAGATGGTCAGCCCGGGGGTTAGCCTTGGTTTTTCTCCAGGATCCCGTCAGACACTTGAAATGATTTCACAAAATGGTGTTCTTGGGAACATGATCACTGCAGGAGCCCGTCTTCTTGAAAGTGCCTGTGGTCCGTGTATCGGGATGGGTTTTGCTCCTCCATCCGGCGGTGTTTCCGTCCGTACGTTCAACCGTAATTTTGAGGGACGTAGCGGTACCAAGGATGCAAAGGTTTATCTGGCCAGTCCTGAAGTGGCTGCAGCCTGTGCCATAACAGGTGTGATTACCGATCCCCGCGATCTGGGTGTCAAGTTCGAGCAAATCGAAATACCATCCGAGTATGTCCTTGATGATCGTATGTTCATCTTCCCCCAGGCAGATGGTAAAGATGTTGAGATCATGAGAGGACCGAATATCAAGCCTCTTCCGACGCGTGACCGGATTGCCTCTCAAATCAAGGGTAAAGCCCTTCTCAAGGTTGGCGATAACATCACAACCGACCACATTATGCCGGCGGGTGCAAAGGTGCTGCCCCTTCGTTCAAATGTGCCGGCAATCAGTCAGTATGTTTTTGAAGCAATTGATCCGACTTTCCCGAAAAGGGCAAAGGAAGAAGGTGGTGGCTTTATCATCGGCGGGAACAACTACGGACAGGGATCCAGCCGTGAACACGCCGCACTCGCTCCGATGTATCTTGGTATCAGGGGTGTCATTACGAAATCATTTGCCAGGATCCATCTGGCAAACTTGATCAACTTCGGTATCCTGCCACTCACTTTTGTCAATGAATCTGATTATGACAAGATTGATGCAGGAGATGTCCTTGAACTGGAAACAGCAAATCTGGATAAAAAGCCCCTCACACTGAAAAATGTGACGAAGGGAATCTCCATTCCTGTGACCCACGCCTTGAGCAGCCGCGATCTCGATATTGTGGCAGCAGGTGGGACACTGTCCTATGTGAAATCCCGCACTGCCTAAGCTATGAAAAAGGGCCTTCCTCATAAGGGAAGGCCCTTTTTTTGTTATATCCCCCCTAAAAAAGCTGATTAACCTTTTATTGTTTCATTTAACTCGGGAGTCTTCTAAAAATGAGTGAAAGAACTGAAGGGTCCTCAACAAAAAACTGGAGAACATCCGTTGCAGGACAAGTGGATGGAAAAACTGTAGTACGGGGGTATCCCCTGGATGATCTGATTGGAAATGTTTCTTTTGCAGAGGGGATTTATCTGGTTTTAAAAGGCGAACTTCCTTCGGAAAAAGAACGAAAAATGATGGAAGCAATGCTGGTTGCTTGTATTGACCATGGGATCGGTCCACCATCAGTGGTTTCGGCCCGAACGGTTTACTCCGGGGGGAATCCATTGAATGCAGCTGTTGCCGCCGGGGTTTTGACTTTGGGTGACCACCATGGCGGAGCGATTGAGCAATGTGCAAAAATCTATCAGGAACAATTGGGTGCTGATGTAACGGATGTGACAGCCCATGCACGCCAGGTTGTTGAAGACTTTTCCAAAAAGAAAAAACGTTTTCCGGGATACGGCCATAAGCTTTACAAGCGAGATCCCAGAACCCTCCGTATTCTTGACCTGGCTAAAGAATATGGGTTTTCCGGGCGTTACGTGGAGTTTGCTGTTGCCATCCAGGACGCCTTGGAAGCGCAGTCACAAAAACCGCTTCCCTTGAATGTCGATGGAATGATTGCAGCGGTTATTTCCGAAATGGGACTTTCCTGGAAGACAGGGAAAGGGATCTTTATCATCGGCAGGATTCCAGGACTTGTTGCCCATATCGTTGAAGAATGGAATAGGGAAAAGCCGTTCAGACGTCTTGAGGAAGGCTCCTATGAATATGATGGTCCAGGAGTGAGACCCGTTCCCAAGAAATCCTGATTTTGGGATAGGATTGATTTCTTGATGTCTCCTTTTTTCCAATGGTTTAAGATAGAGCTGACTCTCTTTAAGGGGTCAGCTCTTTTTCTTCCTTTCATGTTTCATGATCCTTCCCATTCATCACCCATCTTCTCTATAAGGAAGCTCAATGATTGAGGATAATGCGGATCTTCCAGGACAGGTAACTGTACCGATTCCCGATGCTGTTTCTTCCGCGCCAACAGGGGCAGGGGAAGATGAACCACCGTCTACCCATAATGTGGTTCCAGGATGGTATGTGAAGGGAATCAAGCTTGTTCTCCTGAGTCTTCTATTGATCCAGGTGGTTGCCATGATATGGGGAACGGTAGAAACAGCTCTTGCTGCCTTCCGCCAAGTTCCGAACGGTCTTTTGATGGTTTTGAAAAGCCTTGTGGTGAACTCCTTGTTAGTATTGGCCCTTCTGGAGGTTTCCCGAACGGTTATGGCCTATTTTATTCTTGGTCGTGTCAAAGTGACTTTTATTGTGGATACCGTTCTGGCACTCCTTTTATCTGAAGCTGTGGTGACATGGTTTTCGGGTGAGGGAATTGAGAGAATTCTTGAACTGATCGTTCTGATTCTCTCTCTGGCTGTGCTCCGGTTTGTTGCAATCCGCTATCAGCCTCCCCGCCAGGAGGGACCCGATTTCTCCGCTCATTCTCTTGCACTCCAGAAGCTCCTGGAAGTAGTTCGTCGAAAAGGGAACGGGAAAAAAAACTCCGGATCGACGCAATGAGACGATTTTTGTCGGTGCATGGGCGTTGATGATGACAGGGCTGATCTGTTAAAATCCCCACACGAATTAAAATAGAAGATCATTGGTTCATTCAGATTGCTTCTGGTGGTGTGTCTTGAGCGAGTAACCTCAAATAGGGGAGTTTCCATGTTCAAGTATGAGAAACCCGATAATGCGAAAATGATCAAGGTGGGTATCAATGGGAAAGACTGGAGTGTTCCAGAAGGTCTGACCATGATTCAGGCCATGTGGTACACCGGCCATGAAGTCATCCATGGAATCGGTTGTCTGGGTGGCGTTTGCGGAGCCTGTGCAGCCGTATATAGAATGCCCGGGGACTTCCATCTTCATAATGCGCTGGCTTGCCAGACTCTTGTCAAGGAAAATATGGCGTTTAGCCTGATTCCATCCTTCCCTTCCCAGCGCGCTGATTACAAGATCGAGGCCATTGCGGATACGAAGGAAGAACTTTTCAATCTTTATCCTGAATCGGCTACCTGCAGAAATTGTAATGCCTGTACAGAGGTCTGTCCGCAGGGAATTGATGTAAGGGATGCTGTATGGAGATCTGTTTTTGGGGATTTCAAGGGTGTGACGGAAGGGACAATGAGTTGCGTCATGTGCGGATTATGTGTTTCCCGTTGCATAGCCGAGATGGCTCCTCATGAAATTGCGCTATACGCAAGAAGAGCTTACGGAAGTCAGGAGCTGAAGTTCCCGGATAATCTTCTCCATCGAATGGAAGCTATCGAGTCCGGAGATTTTGATGCAGAATTATTCAGGCTTATCTCCCTTTCACCGGAAAAGTTAAAATCCGAATGTGAGGTGAAATGAGTCAGGATCAGAAATCGGCCCTCCCGTTGTACGATCGTCTTCCAACCTTTATCACGGATGAACCACCCTCACTCACTTCTGAACAGCGAAGGGAGCTTCTGGACCGCTATTATCCCGACTATCGCCCGGAGGGAAAAACAACCCTCAGGGTCGGTCCTAACAAAGGCAATGTCGTTCCAGAAGAAATCGCCAATATTCTGGAAACCCGAAGTCGACTGCTTCACCCTGATGTAGCTGAAAAACCTTCCGATCCGGATATTGAAGTGGATCTCCTGATCGTCGGAGGGGGGGGAGCAGGGATTGTTGCCGCTCTTTTTGCAAAAGAGACGGGTGCATCTGTTCTTCTCGCAACAAAACTCCGAATCGGAGATTCCAACACTGTAATGGCAGAAGGTGGCATTCAGGTTGCATTGGGTGATGATGACAGCCCAGCCCAGCATCTGAAGGATGCCTACAGGGGGGGACATTTTACGGGCGATCCTGAACTTCTTTCTGTTTTGGTGAAAGAAGGCCCCGAAGTGATTTCATGGTTGGTCAAGAAGGGGGTCCTTTTTGATCGGGATGCGCATGGAAGTCTTGCTCTCAGAAAAGGCGGGGGAACAACGCGTCCGCGTTTGATCTCTGCAAAGGATTATACGGGCCTTGAGCTTGTCAGGGTTCTGAAAGAAGATCTTTTGAATTCGGGGATTCCGCTTTGGGAGTTCAGTCCCGCTGTTGAACTGCTGGAAGGTCCGGATGGTTCATGTGCAGGGGCGGTCCTCCTGGATGTTGACAGCGGAAAGCTGAAATGGGTGAAAGCCAAGTCTGTGCTCCTCGCGACGGGCGGAACCGGTCGTCTCCACATTGGTGGATTTGCTACTTCCAATCATTTTGGGGCAACAGGAGATGGTCTTGGAATGGCCTATAGAATGGGCTCACCTCTCTTGCATATGGAAAGTTTCCAGTATCATCCGACCGGAGTCATTTACCCTTCTGAAATGGCCGGGATGCTCATTACCGAAGCTGTTCGCGGTGCCGGAGCGAGACTTTACAATAAAGAAGGCAAAAGATTTGTCAATGAACTTGAGACAAGAGATATCGTGGCGTCCGCCATTATTCGCGAGTGTTCGGAGGGTCGGGGAGTCAGAACCCCAGCGGGGCACTTCGGCGTTTATCTCGATTTGTCGGAAATTGACAGGGAAATGGGGGAGGGGACTGTGGCCAGACGGTTCCCCAATATTCTGAAGTTGATGTCCAAGCACGATGTGGACTGCTCCACCCATCCGATCCTGGTGTACCCGACTCTCCACTACCAGAACGGTGGAATCTCTGGGGACAAGGAGGGGCGCAGTCCTGTCAAACATCTTTATGTGGCAGGAGAAACGGCAGGAGGTTTGCACGGTAAAAATCGTTTGATGGGCAACTCTCTCCTCGAAGTTTTGGTCTTTGGCCATCGTGTGGGGTTGGCTGCCGCCAGGGAAGGGATGACTCGTAAGCCTTTTTCATGGCAAGAGGTCGGTTTCGGTCACGTTAAACGATTTGAGTCAGCGCTTGATTCTGAGTTCCATGGAGTAGAGCGTCCCGAGGGGCCCTTGCTATTCCCGGATTATCGCCGGAAAGCATCAGGCGATAATGCTTGATGTTTTTAATCATTGACAATGCATCCGGAAGGAGCGTCGTTTGAATATTCATGAATACCAAGCCAAAGAACTTTTTGGCCAGTATCAGATCCCTGTCCCCAAAGGTGTGATGGTTGAATCAGTTGCTGAAGCAGAAAATATGATCAAGACCAACCCTCTTTTTCAGGGAGCCAGTGGTCAAGTTTTTGCTGTCAAGGCACAAATCCATGCAGGCGGTCGGGGTAAGGCTGGCGGAGTCAAGATCACAAAGGAAGTCTCAAACATTCCCGAAATTGTCTCCGGTCTCCTCGGTAAGGTTCTTGTGACCCACCAAACTGGTCCGGAGGGTAGGCAGGTTGGCAAGGTCTGGATAGAGCAAGGCTCCCGGATCGATAAAGAGTTTTACCTTGGTATGGTTGTTGACCGAAATCTCCGAAGAGTGACCCTGATTGCGAGCACTGAAGGGGGGATGGAAATCGAGGAAGTGGCCCAAAAACATCCCGAGCGGATTTTCCATCTTTCTGTAGACCCTTGTGAAGGGTACTCTCCTCATATCGGGCGACGCTTGTTTTATTTTCTGGGACTTCCTGCGGAGACACAGACTGCTTTTGTCAAGCTGGTGGGGGATCTTGTCCGATTCTTCCATGAGAAGGATGCAAGTATGGTTGAAATCAACCCACTTGTTCTGACAGCGGAAAAAACGCTGATCGCTTTGGATGCGAAGGTCGGATTTGATGACAATGCCATCTATCGCCAGCCTGTCACAAAGGTGTTGAGAGATCTCGCCGAAGAAAATCCCCTCGAGATCGAGGCCTCAAAATATAATCTCAATTATGTCAAGCTTGATGGAAATATTGCCTGCATGGTGAATGGTGCAGGTCTTGCGATGGCGACAATGGATGTCATTGCCTTGGCCGGAGGATCTCCTGCGAACTTCCTGGATGTTGGAGGAGGCGCGAGCAAGGATACTGTTGAGCAGGCATTCAGGCTGATCTTGAGCGATCCTCACGTCAAGGGGATTTTTGTCAATATTTTTGGTGGAATTGTGAGGTGCGAACGAATCGCTGGCGGTATTATTGCAGCAGCTCAGGATGTCAAAATCAATGTTCCCCTGGTTGTTCGACTTCAGGGTACAAACGCTTCTGAAGGCCGAGAGATGTTGCGTACGTCCGGGCTTGCCATTGAAGTTGCCGAAGAATTGTTTGAAGGTGCCGAAAAAATTGTCCTTGCGGTGAAGAAGGGGGGGAAATGAGCATTCTTGTCGACCGCTCCACAAAGGTTATTGTTCAGGGTATTACCGGAAAAGAAGGCTCTTATCATGCAGGAGCATGCAGGGACTATGGCACTCATATTATCGGAGGTGTTACCCCGGGAAAAGGCGGGACAACCCATGAGGGTTTCCCCGTTTGGAACTCTGTGCATGAAGCGGTCGAGGCAGAGTCTCCGGATGTCTCCCTGATTTTTGTGCCCCCTGCATTTGCTGCTGATGCCGTTCTGGAGTCGATCGCCGCAGAGATTCCTTTGATTGTTTGCATTACTGAAGGTATCCCTGTTCTGGATATGGTCCGTGTCCGACGCGTTCTGGATACGAAGAACGCTGAAGGATCAGTCATTCGCCTGATTGGCCCCAATTGTCCCGGGATCATTACACCCGATGGTGCAAAAATAGGCATTATGCCCGGCTATATCCACAAGCGGGGAAAAGTTGGTGTTGTTTCGAGAAGTGGGACTCTGACTTATGAGGCTGTATGGCAGCTGACTCAGCTTGGTCTTGGTGAGTCGACTTGTGTCGGGATCGGAGGAGATCCGGTAAGGGGCTTGAATTTCATCGATGTTCTGGCGTTGTTCGAAAATGATCCGGAAACGGAAGCCATTGTCATGATCGGAGAAATTGGCGGAGAAGATGAAGAAAAGGCCGCAGCCTTCGCAAAATGCCATATGAAAAAACCTGTTGTCGGCTTCATAGCTGGTCAGACAGCTCCTCCTGGAAGGCGTATGGGACATGCAGGGGCCATTGTTTCTGGCGGGCAGGGAACAGCGAAAGACAAGATGAAGACGCTTGAAGGGATGGGTGTTACTGTTGTTCAAAATCCTTCAATGATTGGTCAGACAGTTCTTGAGGTCCTGAAACGGTCCTGAGAAGGGGTCGGCCCTCCGATCGCTTGGAGGGTGGCATAAGAGGGCCCGGAGTTGTTCTCCAGGCCTGGAGTTGATATGAATACCACTTTCAATCTGGAGGAGTTTACGCATGGCAGCTGAAATAAAAGTTGGAGATATCGCACCTGATTTTACCCTTGAAGATCAAGACAAAAACAAGGTTACCCTGTCTTCTTTCAAAGGAAAAAAGAATGTCGTACTGGCCTTCTACCCATTGGATTGGAGCCCCGTTTGCACAAATGAGAATGCCTGTTTTTCAAATGATCTTCCGAGGTTCTCCGATGCAAACGCAGAGATTTTTGGTATCAGCACCGACAGCACCTGGTGCCATAAGGCATGGAAAGATGCCCTTAAACTCAAGCATAACCTCCTGTCTGACATCAAGAGAGAGGTTTCTCGCAATTATGGACTCTTGATTGAAGAAGCCAACATCAACAAGCGCGCGACTGTGATCGTCGATAAGTCAGGTGTGGTTCGTTATGTTAAGGTTCAGGAAATTCTGACAGCTCGTGACGATCAGGATATCCTGAAGGCATTGGCTACTTTATAAGGTATTTCTTTTTTGGATTGGGGAGGGGGTGAGCAACTGCTCATCCCCTCTTTTTGATTTTTGATCAGCGCGAGTCGGTCAGAAGAAGGCCGGAATGTTTCCAAGGCTGGAATTTTGTTTGGTTGTGGTTTTATTTTTGGGATGGGGATTGCGGTAAATCGAGAATGATCTCATCGTTGGAAGCCGTTTGTGGGTATGAGTAGACCAGATGAAGGGTCATATGGGCGAGCCCTGTGAGTGTTCCCCTGTATAGATAGAGCATGGGAATGAATTTCTGGTTTTCGGCCGGAACAACGGCATCCTTGTGGGCCATCACCCGGTCCACCCAGGACTCCTTCCAGATGACAGGATAAATATCCGCATATTTTTTATCTGAATGATGCAATACAAAGTCAGAAGTGTCCGAGCCTCTCAGTCGATAATTCCTCTTGTCATCGGTGGTGAGATCCAAAATGCTGTGTCTCAGGTGGACCCTCAGTGTCCTGGATCCTTTATCAAGGACACCAAGTGGTACGAGAATGAATGTGATGCCATTTTTGGAAATCATCTGGACATTTTGTGGCTCAATCTGAATAGGCGATTCTGTGCTGAGGTGACATCCTGATAAAAGAAGCAGCCCCCACGCAAAAGACGTGAAAGCCTTCCGAATGGAAAAGTTTGAAGTTGTCGCTCCCATCCCCTTGCTCACCCGCAGCAGGAACCACCGCCGCAGCAAGAACCTCCCCCTGATGGTGGCGGTGAACTCATGCCACCGGAATCCATTCCGGACATCTGGGATCCTGCGACTGAACTGCTGAAACTTGACGGTATTTTTTTAAGATGGTGGCTTTGGCAATGGATACAGGCTGTTTCCCCTTCCTGGACCCTGATGGACTGAAGCAATGAAAATGTGTGATGGCATTCGTCGCACCGATATTCATAAATAGGCATTGTAAGGCTCCCCCGGAAATTTCATTCAAACAGAAAGACAATTGTTTTTCTGTAATCAATCTATCAGAAGGAAGGAGAGATCATCAAGGAGAGGGTGAAAATTGCTGACGCTTTCCTTTTCCCTGTGCGCCTGCGAGTGGCGGGTCCTTGTCCTTTTTGATGGGTTCTGGAGGTGTTTTGGGGAAGTGTAGGGGAATCGTTGCGGATAATCTGGCGGGAGGATGTCGGACCCTTTTCTCTCGCAATTGGCTCGGGATTGTTCCCGGGGGATATTTTGAAAGATCCGTGTGACAGGAAGATCAATATTATGTCTTCGGACTGTCATCTTTCTTTTAAATGGCTCCTCAATTTCAATGGAAAGCCATTCAGGTTTTTTTTTCCGTCTGATGAAAAATTGAGCGAAGTACGATGGAAAAAATTTTTTATCGAATTTTATCTGTGGGGAGAGCCTTGTTGACATCTTTTTTTTGAGATCTATAATGGGGTCAAGTGGTGGAAAGTGGGGGATTGTGGTGAGCCTTTTTCGTGGTCGATATCAGCATGCATTGGATGACAAGGGTCGTGTTGCGATCCCTGGCCGTTATCGGGATGTTCTCGATGAAACAGGCGGGGATTCGACTCTGATTGTGACCGCAGAGCCTGATGAATGCCTTTCCGTTTATCCGTTGGCGGTATGGACCGAGCTTGAAAAAAAGATCATGAATCTTCCCCAGATGAACCCTGATCTGAAGACATACCTTCGTTTCGTTGTCGGATTTGCCACCGAATGTGTTCCTGATCGTCAGGGGAGGATTCTTCTTCCTGCACCCTTAAGAGAGTTTGCCCATCTTGAGCGGGATATCTGGTTTGTCGGAGTTCTTGATAAATTTGAGATATGGAATGGGGATCGCCTGATGGAAGTGACAGGAAAAGACAGAATCCGAAGCGTTTCTCAATCCCTGACAGGATTATTTTAGAGGGGAAGTCTTCTTGAGGGCAGAAGAGATGGATGAGGGTTTATTCGGGGAGCAGGGTGAAGAGGGGGAAGTGGGCGACTCCCATATACCGGTCATGCTGTTTCCGGCGATCGATGCTCTCTTGGTCACCCCGGGGGAATGGTATGTCGATGGCACTTTTGGCCATGGAGGACATTCCGGAGAAATTCTGGCGAGGGGTGGCAATGTTCTCGCATTTGACGTGGATCCAGCAGCTGTTTCAAGAGGAAAGAGCACCTACGAAAAAGAGTATCCCGGCAGGTTTTTGATTGTGTCCGAAAATCATAGAAGGGTGGCGGAGATTGCGAATAGCCATCATATCCGGCCAAGGGGAATCCTGATCGACTCAGGATGGGCAAGTTCCCAGATGACGGATGAAAGCTTGGGTATGTCTTTTTCAAGCGATACTCCTCTCGACATGCGAATGGATCCCACGCTTGATTCGAGTGCACTCGATCTTCTGGAAACACTCGGTCAGGATGAGCTAGTTCAGATCTTTTCTGATCTGGGAGAAGAGCCAATGGCCTGGCTGATTGCCCGGAACATGGTAGAGGCCAGAAGTCGCGGTCATTTGCCCAGAACAGGAAAAGAGCTGGCAGCTTTTGTGTCAGCGGTTTATTACCGTAAGGGTTTTCGGAGAAGTCGTAAACACCCTGCAACAAGGGTTTTTATGGCCCTTCGTATAGCTGTCAACCGGGAGATCGAGTCCCTGACCCTTGGGATAACCGAGGGGAGAAAAGTTCTGCCGGTCGGTGGAAGGATTGTGGTGATTTCGTTTCATTCAAGAGAGGACAGGGTGGTGAAGCATCTGTTCCGGGATTGGAAACAGTCAGGCTGTGGGCAGATCCTTTTTCAGAGGGGGGTTGTTCCGGATCAGGCAGAGATCCTTGCTAATCCCAGAGCCAGGAGTGCCAGAATGAGGGCCTTTTCCATTGATTGAGATACTCCGTCCAGTCCTCTCTCTACGATGGGCTTTATGGTTTTTTTTATTTGCCCTTGCTGTTTTTCTGTTCAGTATGAGTATTTCCATTTTTAGCGTGCACACTGATCATGATGTGATTCGACTCCGGTCCGAGATCGGAAGTCTTATGAGGCAGGAAAAGCTTCTTGAAATCCAGAAGGCGGATCTGATGACCGAAAGCCGAGTTATGTCCTACGCCCGGAGCCATCATCTTGTTCTTGCCAATCCTGCTTCTGTTATTTACTTGCATTAATGTTTTAAACAATCAAATGGTATCTGGAACCACCTTTCTGACAGGATGGGTTCCAAAGGGGGCTGGATGAAGAGCAGGACAAGGGTCATAATGGTATTTGTCCTGTTCGGTTTTCTGGGAGTCGCTCTTCGTTTGGTGTTTGTCCAGGCGGTCGGCCGCGGGAACTATGCCCAGCTTTCCCTGAAGGAACATCAGCGTATTCTCCTTGTCCATGGAGAACGAGGTGTCGTTCTGGATCGAAACGGTGATGTACTGGCCTCCAACCGGTCCTTGCCTGGCCTTGTTTGTGACCCAACTGTCATTAAAAAACATTCTTCGGTTCTGAAAGTTGCCCAGAAGATTTCTTCACCTCTCGGTATTCCAGTCTCCCGCCTCGTCTCAATGTTGAATAAAAAAAGCCGTTTTGTGTGGATACGCCATGACCTCTTTCCCCAGACAGCCTCGGAGATAAGGGATCTGCATATTCCTGGGCTTTATATCATGAACGAAGAGAGGCGTTTTTACCCGGGAGGGGAAGCGTTCCATACCCTGATCGGGACGACCGGAACGGATAATTCCGGACTTTCAGGAATTGAAAGGAAGTTTGACAGGGAGCTTTCGGGCCATACGGGAGGACGCATCATTGAGGTTTCGGCGCGTGGACGTTCTTATTTTTTCAGGGATCTTGTTCCCCCTGAAAAACTGTCCGGAAATGTCATCCGGCTGACAATAGATGGTGAACTGCAAAAATATGCCCAGTTGTCACTTGATGAAGAAGTGGACAAGGTACAGGCGGAAGGAGGAGTTGTTCTCGTTATGAATCCTAAAACGGGAGCTGTCCTTGCAATGGCCTCCAATAACAAGGGAATGGCAGGCCAGATCAATCCTGCCGTTTCAATGGTCTATGAACCAGGGTCCATTTTTAAGCTTGTGACCGCTTCAGCCGCTTTAAACGAGAAGGCCGTCTCTCTGGGAGAGCAGTTTGATGGACATGATGGGGTCTTTTACATTCCCGGAGGCGTCCTTCACGACGATGAGCCCCAGAAAAGCCTCAACCTGGCGGGCATTCTGGCAAAATCCAGCAACATCGGGATTTCCCAGGTTGGTCTTAGGCTTGGTCCCCCCCGATTTTACCATTATATCCGTCTGTTTGGATTTGGAGCCAGGACAGGGATCCCTTACCCGGGAGAGTCTTCCGGAATCCTTCACCCCCTTTCCCGATGGTCACATCGCTCCATTTACAGCATATCCATGGGGCAAGAGATTGGTGTAACACCTATTCAGCTTGTGACAGCGGTCAGCGCCATAGCAAATGGCGGGAAGCTTATGGAACCATTCCTTGTGAGCTCGATCACATCTCCAGATGGAGAAACCATCTGGAAGGGAAAGCCACACTTGGTTCGAGACGTTATTTCCAGAAAAACATCAAGAACCCTCCTCGGGTTGATGGAAAATGTGGTATCACCGGGTGGAACAGGAGCGAATGCCTCCATCAGCGGCTATGATGTGGCTGGAAAAACCGGAACAGCCCAGGTTTATGATCCCCTGAAGAGGGCTTATACCCGAAGGAGAACGATAGACTCCTTTGTCGGCGTTCTTCCTGTGCAGGATCCTTCCCTGGTGATCCTTGCCATTATTGTCAAGCCAAAATCCCTTTCATGGGGAGGGACAGTGGCCGCTCCACTTTTCAGGAAAGTCGCTCAAATGGCTCTGGTTCACTTCGGTATTCCTTCCCCGCCACCCTCCGCTTCTCCAGCAGAGTCCTATCCGGTTCGAATCATAGCTGAGGCCAAAAAGATCAAGGAGGGAGATTGAAAGAGCATCCTGTTCGCAAAGACCGGCAATGGATCAAAAGTGTTCTGCCCGATCCGGCTTGGGGAATGTTTCCGGACGATATAGGGGGGCTATCAGATGATTCCCGATCAGCTTGTGAGGGGGATCTTTTTTTTCTGAGGCATGGAAAAAATGGGGTTAACTGGGCGTTCCTAGAGGATGCGATAAAAGCAGGAGTCCGACTCGTCGTAACGGATTCATCCATTCGTTCCAACTGGTTGACCGAAGCAATTTTCCATTCCGTGCCGGTTGTCTTTGTCGATGATCTCCTCAATACCATGGGACGGGTTGCCTCATCCTTCTGGGGGAATCCTTCGGAAAAGATGAAGGTTGTGGCTGTGACTGGCACCAATGGTAAGACAACTTCCAGTTTTTTGACCCGTTCTGTAATGGTTCAGGCTGGTATCCCCACGGGGTTGATTGGCACTGTTGTTTTTGATATTGGCGATGAAGTTGTTGAAGCCACCCAGACGACTCCGGGAATTCTGGATCTGCACCGATTGTTGGGGGAGGCTTGGTTGAAAGGGCTACGTGGCATGTCCATGGAGGTCTCATCCCATGCTCTTGATCAGGGACGGGTTTCAGGACTTTCTTTTTCGGTGGTGCATTTTACCAACCTGACTCGAGATCATCTGGATTATCATCCTGACATGGAGTCCTACTATCAAGCCAAAAAACGTCTTTTCTCCAGACAAAATCCGGATGGAAGCCATCCGATATGTGTTGTCAATGGCGATGACTCCTGGGGGAAAAGGCTCATCTCCGAACTTGTTTTGGAAAAACGGACTCCTATCATTATTGGCGAAAGTCAAGATGCGGATATCTCTCCCAAAAATGTTTCCATAGGTATCGATGGAATCAGGGGGGTGATCCGCACCCCCAAAGGTGATCTTCATATCGAATCTCCAATGACCGGCCACTATAACCTGATGAATATCATGGGCGTGATTGGGTGCTCTATTGCGCTCGAAATTCCTCTTGATCTGATCTCCAGGGGGATCTCTGCCCAACATGGAGTTCCTGGCCGGTTTGAGGTCATCCGGTCGGATCGGAATATATCGGTGATTGTCGATTATGCCCATACCGATGATGCCCTGGAGAATTTGCTTGGCGCCGTTCGTCCATTATGCAAGGGAAAAGTGATTACTGTTTTTGGATGCGGCGGGGATCGGGACAGGGGGAAGAGACCCCGGATGGGTGAAAAAGCCGGAAGATTGTCAGATATGGTTATGCTGACTTCAGATAATCCGAGAACGGAGGATCCCGAGCGGATCCTTGACGAGATTGAACCGGCTCTCAAGGGGACAGGAACCCCGTATGAGCGTATTGCCGACAGGAAAAGAGCGATATTCCGGGCTATTTCCATTGCCAGACCCGGAGATAGTGTTGTCATTGCCGGTAAGGGCCACGAAAACTATCAGATTCTTGGAAAAATAAAACATCACTTCGATGATCGGGAGGTTGCAAGAGAAGCTCTGGGGATCGATCTGTGAGTCGCCGGATAGTGGAGGATGTCTGGATGACTTCTTCAGAGGTTCTTGAGGCAACCGAAGGAACTTGGTGCAATAACGTGGACTCTTACCCGGATGATTTCCGGGGAGTGTCAACAGATAGTCGCAATATTAAAAGAGGGGACCTTTTTCTTGCTCTTTGCGGGCAACGATTTGACGGCCACTTCCATCTTCAGGAAGCGATGGAGAAGGGGGCAGCTGCAGCCCTTGTCGAAAGACCGATGTCCGGAATGATTCCGCAGATATTGGTGAAAAACACGCAAAAGTCCATGCTTGATCTTGCGAGAGTCATTCTTCGAAAAAGACGGGCAAACGGCGGGAAGATGGTTGTTCTTACGGGAAGTGCCGGAAAAACGACTACAAGAGAATTGATTCGCCTGGGTTTGTCTTCATCTGGGGAGCCTGTCCTGGCAAGTTCCGGGAATGAAAATAACGAGATTGGGGTTCCCCTGACCATTTGGGGATGGAAGAGCTCGGAACCATACGCTGTCATTGAGGTCGGTGTCCGAAAAAGAGGAGATATCGGATACTTTGGCGATGTCGTTTCATCGGAATGTCTGGTGATTACCTCTATCGGCCCCTCACATCTCGAGACACTCGGAACGCTTCGCGGTGTATGGGAAGAAAAAAGCCAGTTGATCGAAACCATCCGGGAAGGTGGATTCCTGGTTTTGCCAGAAGATGTTTGGAAACAGTTTGCGACCCCTATGCAGCAAACATTGCTCGAGAAAAGGAAGATCCATCTGGTGTTGACCCGTATGAATGGTCATGGTGTCCCAGCGGCCGGGAAAGATGCGGAAACATCCATTGGCCACAGAACGATGACGATTCTTGAAGGGTCCTTTTGTCTCAGGGAGTCGGGATATTTCTTGCAGGGAAGTTTTGAGTCCACTGATTTTTCGATCAAGATGGAAATTCCCTCCCCGGAGCTTGCCATGGATATGCTTCTTGCCATGGGGGTATGTGGAGTTTTCGGGACTGATCTTTGTAAAGCGTCAGAGGCCATCGGAGATTACAAGGGTGGATCAGGAAGGATGCAGCCTTTAAGGTCCAAAAATGGAATTCTCTATCTTCTTGACCACTACAATGCGAATCCCCTTTCGATGGAAGCGGCTTTTTCCCTTGTTGATAATTATCACCGGGGAGAATGGTCTGGCGGAAAAATATGGGGAATCCTCGGAGAGATGCTTGAATTGGGGGAGGACTCAGAGTCGTGGCATCGATATGTGGGACAAAAAGCGGCACGTCTTCCCTGGGGAGCCATCTGGTTCAAGGGCAACCACTTTGAATCTTTTCTGGAAGGGTTTGTGTCGTCAGGGGGGAATCCATCGCTTCTCCATCGAATTACCGGTAAAGGTGATCCGGATGATCGTTATCGTCTTATTGCTCCGGGAGATATTGTTCTTCTCAAGGCTTCCAGAGGTACCGCCCTGGAGACGGAGTTTTTTCACCTTGGACTGGAGTTGTAATGCTGTATCTTCTTCACTATTTTCATCATGATTTTTCTGCCTTCAATCTATTTCGCTACATAACGTTCAGAACGATATATGCTTCCCTGTCAGCTCTTGTCTTGGTTCTCCTCTTCGGTCCCTTCATGATCCGTCTTCTTGTTCGTTTCCAGATTGGGCAAGAAGTTCGGGATGATGGTCCTCAATCCCATCTTTCAAAAAAGGGCACCCCGACGATGGGCGGGATTCTGATTCTCATAGGAATCATGATTCCGGTTCTTCTTTGGGCTGATCTCTCGAACAGGTTTGTCTGGATGGTTCTGGTGGCGCTTTTGGGTAACGGAGCCATTGGATTTCTGGACGACTATCTGAAGATCATCCGAAAACAGTCGAAGGGGCTTCTGGCCTGGCAAAAGTTTTTGCTCCAGACCGTTCTGGGGCTGATGCTGTCGATCTGGTTCGTGGAAACCTCTCCTGATACGCGCATCATCATTCCTTTTTTTAAAGCGATCAATCCTGATCTCGGGATTTTTTTTCTGCCATTTGCAATCGGAGTCATTTCCGGAACATCAAATGCCGTGAATCTGACCGATGGCCTGGATGGTCTGGCAATTGGTCCGGTCATCGTTGTTTCCATGTCCTTTCTGATCATCTCCTATCTTACGGGGAATCAGGTCTTTGCTCATTATCTGGAGTTGCCGGGAATGCCGGGAGCGGGTGAGCTTTCTATTGTTGCGGGTGCCATGGCCGGAGCTTCGCTGGGATTTTTATGGTTCAACGCCTATCCGGCATCTGTTTTTATGGGGGATGTTGGCGCCCTGGCTTTAGGTGGAGCCCTTGGAATGATGGCAATCATTACCCGGCAGGAACTCCTGCTCCTGATCCTCGGAGGCATTTTTGTTGCAGAGGCACTTTCGGTGATTGCTCAGGTGGCGTCTTACAAGATTCGAAAAAAGAGAGTTCTCAGAATGGCTCCCCTGCATCACCACTTTGAATTGGGGGGAGTGAGTGAGCCAAAACTGATTGTCCGATTCTGGATCGTCGCTCTGGTTCTTGCCTTGGTCAGCCTTAGTACATTGAAAATTCGCTAAAGGGGATAAGCAATGGCTGTTTCGGAGACACGAATGCTTTCAAAGATTTCAGTCAATCAGGAAGAAGCGACTCCCAAGGAAAAAGAACAGGTCATGGTGCTTGGAGCGGGACGATCAGGGATAGCTGCGGCCAGGCTGGCTGTTTATCTTGGTGGGGATGTGACATTGAAGGACGAGAACATCGACTGTCTTTCTCCTCTCCTCAAGGAGCAGCTATCAAAAGAGGGCATTCATCTAGACCTTGGAAAAATCCTGAAGCCGCTCGACTTCGGAACAGCCACGAAGGTGATTGTCAGCCCGGGCCTTCCCCCTGAAAAGTGGTCAGGGCTTGCGGTCCCTGAATATGACAGCAGGGTGATTGGAGAGCTGGAATGGGCTTCGGCACTTTCTCCCTTTCCACTTCTTGCCGTGGGGGGAACAAATGGAAAATCGACAACATCTGCACTGGCGGCTCATTTTCTAAGAGCATGCGGTCTATCGGTTTTCCTCGGAGGGAACTTTGGTACGCCCCTTTCAGAGGCGGTTCTGTCGGAACGCAAGAGAATCGCACAAGAGTTGTCTCCTGAGTATGATGCTGGCGTTGTCGAAATATCGAGCTTTCAGGCAGAAACCATGAGTCCTGTCAGATCCTGGTTCGATCCTGTTGTCCATCTTTTTCTGAATATTACTCCTGATCATCTTGACCGCCATCCTTCAGAGGAAGCGTATCGACGGGCAAAGTGGCAGTCATTTCGAGGAATTTCACCATCTCATTTTACTGTGTTCAACGGTGATCCGGAGTCAGGACTCTACCCTCTCCGAAAAACTCCCGGTCGACCGGCCTTTTTCTTTGCGAGCCGGAAAGGAGCCTCTCCGGAACTTCCTGTTGAAGAAGCTCCGGTCTTTCTTCTATCGGAAGACGGAAAGACCGGAAGAGTCTCGGGATTCCCCGGACAAAAGGGAGAAACAGAGATATGGCAGCTTGACGGCTTTTCTTTGCCGGGTCTTGGAAATCGCCAAAATCTTGCAGCCAGTCTTTTGGGAACGCTGATTTTTTTAAATGAGCAGCGAAAAATTGGGAAAGTTCGAGGCCAGGACTCCGGAGATATGCCGTTTCCAGAAAAGACATTGCTTTTGGAAAGTCTGTCCGGATTCAGAGGGCTCCCCCATAGGATGGAAGTCATAGCAGAAAAAAATGGCATCTGTTTCATCAATGATTCCAAGGCAACAAATGTGGATGCGACATTGATGGCCCTTAAGGGGTTTTCAGTGAAGAGCGGGAACAAGGGCGGAGATGATGCAGATGCAAGATCTCTGATCCTGATTATGGGTGGACGTGACAAGGGTGCTTCCTATTTTCCACTGGCCTCTCCGGTCAAGGATCTTGTCAGGGTGCTGATTGTTCTTGGAGAGTCAAGGGAGGTGATTGCAAAGTCCCTTTCCTCCTTTTGTGAAACGATTCCGGTTTCAAGCATGAAAATGGCTGTCGATGTCGCCTTATCGAAAGGGCGAGAGGGAGACACGGTCCTTCTTTCGCCGGGTTGTTCAAGCTATGACATGTTCCACGGGTATGAAGAGCGTGGAAATGCCTTTGCCATGCTGGTGAGGGAAGCTCTCGGAGTCTATAGGGGAGGGGCTTGATGGTTCAGGACTCAACTTGCCATACGGGTGTTCCGAAAAAGATAGAAGACCCTGAAAAAACTGAAACAATGGATGGGCAGGACGGAACAGGCCCTTTCAGTGTTGACCGGACCCAAAAAATGGACATTGTCCTGATCTGCAGTGTGATCCTTTTGATCTTTGTCGGAGTCGGGATGGTCATGTCGGCTGCAATCGCCACCAATCAACCGTTCCGCCTTTTTAACCGGCAGATGATATCGGCCCTTTTGGCCATTGCCGTAATGCTTGTGACCTCAAAGATTGACTACCATTTCTGGTCCCGCCACCGGTTTCTGGTCTATATGTCCGGACTGGGTCTGTTGATGCTTTTGTATGTTCCCCATGTTGGAATGGTGATGAACGGGGCAAGGCGCTGGATACATCTTCCAGGGTTGACTCTTCAGCCTTCCGAGATTGCCCGCGATGCGATGATCTTTCTTGCTGCGGTTCTTCTGAACAAGGCGTATCAGAAACGCAAGGATTCTCCCGATCAGTCTGGACCCCTCGAGATTCCTTTGAAATCCCTCTTTATTTTCAGTATTCCTCTCTCTATTTATTGCGCTCTGATGCTAAAAGAGCCGGATTTTGGTTCTACAGCATTTATGGTCATGATTCTGGGAACGATGTTTTTTCTGGCCGGTCTCTCATGGAAAAGATTGTTCCAGATCCTTGGCATCACCGTTCCGGCCGCCTTGTTATTTGTGTTTTTTCATCGCTATGCACTTGAACGATTCCATAACTTCACACTGGCCCATCATAGTGCTTCGTCGGCTACGACCCAGCTAGGGCAGTCTCTTGTTGCGCTTGGGGCTGGAGGACTTGCGGGGCTTGGGCTTGGCCACGACTGGGTCGGGGGAGGTATTCTTCCTGAGCCGGGGACGGATTTTATCTTTGCGTTGGTGGGGGAAGAATTTGGGCTTATCGGAACGCTCATGATCCTGTTTTTTTTCCTGCTGATCTTTTTCAGGGGAATGAGTATTGCCGGAAAAGCCCCGGATTTTTTGGGGAGGATTCTGGCACAGGGATTTACTCTGTCAATCGGAGTTGAGGCCATTTTCAACATGGGCGTTGTAACCGGTCTCTTCCCGACAAAGGGAATTCCTCTGCCTTTCCTGTCCTTTGGTGGCTCTTCATTGCTTTCAAATGCGATCGGTGTGGGAATCATCCTTTCTGTGTCCAGATTCTCAGGGAAAGATGCCCGTGAGCTTGCCACAGCTCCTGTCGGGGAGGCGATCACTCATCCGGAAGTTCCGGTTCATGGCCGCTAAAAGGTTCCCTCTTGAACGTGTTCGACGACTTTTGGTGACGGGTGGGGGGACGGGGGGCCATGTCATCCCTGCTATAACCATTCTGGATGAAGCACGGAAAAGGGGGGTTGCGGTCCTTTATGCTGGTGCGCCTGATAGCCTTGAGGAACGACAGGCGAAGAATCGCTCCATTCCTTTCTCGCCACTCAAAGTAACAGGTTTTGCTGGAAAGGGGGTGAGTGAAAAAGTTCGTGCGCTGGGGATTCTTCCCGGAGCGATCAGGAAAGCCAGTCTGCAGATCAGGGCATTTTCTCCCGATCTTTTGATCGGTACCGGAGGATATGTCCAGATTCCATGGGTTGTTTCTGCCGGTTTTTCTGGCGTTCCGGTAGTCCTTCTTGAACCCAACGCGGTTTCGGGTTGGTCGAACAGGATCTTGTCCCCCTTTGCCCAGATCATATCGACAATCCACCAGGATGCTCCATATGGAGGCGTTCCGGTCCGGGGGATTCCTGATGTTGGCTCAGTTGAACGATTCCGGGAGCCTCTAAGGATTGTTGTTGTGGGGGGGAGCCAGGGTGCCAGAGCTCTCAATGAAGGAATACCAAGGATACTCTCCGATCTTTACGGGAAGCCCGGAGTTCCCGCTTTTTCGGTTGTCCATCAAAGTGGAGAAAAATGGCTTGAGATGACTCGCTCCGCATACAACGGGGCCCCTTTTGAGGTTGATGTCTGCGGCTTTCTGGAAAACTTGCCGGAATATTACCGCACGGCATCTCTTGTGATCTGCCGTTCCGGAGCGATGACCGTGACCGAGGTCACCGCAGCTGGCGCTCCGGCAGTTTATATTCCTTATCCGCATGCTATTGGTGACCATCAGAGGCGAAATGCCGAAATCATCGCCAACTGCTCGGGTGGGTGGATATGGAGAGAATCCCTTATCCAGGAATCAGGGTTCTCCCATTTTTTGATCAATGTATTGTCCAATCCGGACCTGCTTTCAAAAACCGGGGAGAATGCCCGCCTCAATACTCCGGCGGTTATGGTGGATCGATGGTTGGAACGGCTATCACCAATATGGGGAAATCTTTCCAATGCCTGAAAATTAATCCATAATGGCAATTGCTTGGGGGCAGCTTGGCCGCCGTGGTGGTGGGGGCTGTTCCTGACTGAACGAGGGAGAATAGGTGTATGCTTAGATACATGGTCAAATCGCTTCATTTAGTGGGAATCGGTGGAAACGGGATGGCTCCCATTGCAGAAATTCTTTTGGCGAAGGGGTTTCGTGTTACGGGATCAGACAGCTACCAGACAGATTTGACCAGAAGGCTTTCGGAGCTTGGCGCCACAGTTTATCTTGGACAAAGAGCCGAGAATGTGGGCGATGTGGATGCGGTTGTTGTTTCAACAGCTATTTCCTCGGAGAACCCTGAGGTTCAGGAGGCTCGGAAACGGGGTATTCCTATTGTCCATCGGGGAGAAATGCTGAGCGAGCTGATGAGAGGGACTGTCGGGGTTTGTGTTGCCGGCTCTCATGGAAAGACGACAACAACTTCGATGATCTCGACTCTCCTTTATCTCGGAAATTTGGATCCGACATGTGTTGTCGGTGGTCGTGTCCATCATTTCGGGGCTCATGCAAGAGTGGGAAAATCCTCTTTTTTTGTTGCAGAAGCTGATGAAAGCGATGGATCCTTCCTGAAGCTTCCGCCAATCATCTCCGTCGTTACGAACATCGATCAGGAGCACATGGATTTTTATGGTTCCTATGATCGTCTCAAGGCGGCGTTTCTGGAGTTCATGAATCATGTTCCATTTTATGGGAAGGTCTTTGCCTGCATAGACGATCCTGGCGTCAGGGAGTTGATCGGGAATGTCAGTCGTCGTGTGATTACTTATGGGGCGAGCCCAGATGCCATGATTCGTGTGGTGGGTGGTGCCGAGGGAATTGTGGTGAATGGTCTTTCCTCAACCTTCTCGGTGGAAGGACATGGCGAGAAATGGGGATCTTTTTCACTGGAAGTTCCTGGCCGTCATAATGTCATTAATTCTCTTGCGGCCATTGGTGTTGGGCGGGAACTGGGGATGCCCATGTCGGAAATTCGCGAAGGACTCTCCCGATTCCGGGGAGTCGGGAGACGATTTACTATAGTGGGTGAAGAGTCGGGTGTCCTGATTGTTGATGATTATGGCCATCACCCGACGGAAATTGAGGCAACTCTATCTGCTGCAAAACAAAGCTTTCCCGACAGAAGGCTTGTGGTTGTTTTTCAGCCGCATCGTTACAGCAGGACGAGAGATCTTCAGTCCCGCTTTGCCCACGCTTTCCTGAAGGCCAACCTGCTGATACTGACTGAAGTCTATGGCGCGGGAGAAAAGCCGATTCCCGGGGTGACCGGAAGATCCCTTTGTGAAGAGACTCAGAAGGTAATGGGGGCTGATCGCGTGCTTTTTGAAGGGGATCGCCAGCGGTTGCCGGCATTCCTATCCGAGATTGTTCGGTCTGGTGATGTTCTTCTGACCCTTGGAGCCGGAGATATTACAAGCCTGGGTCAGGAATATCTGGACATGGTCAGGAGTGTCAGCCGAATTTCATGACAAATTCAGGGGCGATAACGGGGCTCAGGAGAGAGAATCTTTCAAGGCATTCGACGATCCGGATCGGTGGTCCGGCGGAGTATTTCTTTCTTCCTGAGTCTTTTGATGATCTTTCTCGAATTCTGGCAGATGTCGCATCGGGATCACTGCCCTCTCCCCTGCGTTTTTTTGGGAAAGGCTCGAATATTCTTTTTTCGGACGCAGGTCTGTCGGGAACGGTCGTTAGTACAAAACGACTGACAGGGTTGACGGTTCTTCCGGATGGGAGTTTTCTGGCCCAGGCGGGTGTTTCTATGCCTTACCTCTCCAAAGTGGCTGCTTTTAGCGGACGGTCCGGATTTTCTTTTATGGCCGGGATCCCGGGAACAGTCGGGGGTGGTGTCGCTATGAATGCTGGTACTCCGGAGGGGGATTTTTCCCGCATCGTAAAGAAGGTTCGTGTTGTCTCACCAGAGGGTGTTATTACCACCCTTTCAGGGGATGATCTTGATTTTTCTTATCGCCATTCGATTTTTTCGGGTGAAGCTCCGGAGTGTGGGGTGATTCTGGATGTCCTTTTGTCAGGAGAGGCTTCTGATCCTGCTGTTTTGCAGGAGAAAGGGAAGGAATCCCTGATAAGAAGAAATGAACGTCAGCCTCTTGATCGACCGAGTCTGGGATCGGTTTTCAGAAATCCCCAATCAGACCATGCTGGCCACCTTATCGAAATCTCCGGATTGAAGGGAGTCCAGAAAGGGGGCATCAGCATCAGTCGCAAGCACTGTAATTTTTTTGTCAATGAAGGATACGGAACGGCAGCAGAATTTCTTGACCTGATGGAGGAAGTTCGCCAAAGGGTCAAGACTCTTACGGGATTCCTTTTGGTTCCGGAAGTCCAAACACTGTTTTAGTCTGTCACATCGTGAGTGTTTCAACCGATTGTTCAACGGTATTTTCAAGGGGATGATTCGTGGTTTCAAGGTTCGGTCGGGTAGCGGTTCTTTACGGAGGAGATTCTCCTGAGGCGGAAGTTTCAAGAATGACGGGCGAAGGCGTTCTGTCTGTTTTGTCCAGCCTTTCAGTGGTTGCGAGGGGAATGGAAGTCGGGCCAGGACTGCCGGCGCTTCTATCGGAGTTTCATCCTGATGCCTGCTTTCTGGCAACTCATGGAGGAAAAGGGGAAAATGGAGCGCTTCAGGGATTGCTTGAAGTGATGGAGATTCCCTATACCGGGACCGGAGTCCTTGGGTCCGCACTTGGAATGAGCAAAAGTGTGTCCAGGAAACTGTTTCGTTCCGGAGGGCTTGTCGTGCCGGAAACACTTGAATTTTCCTCGAAAGATTTCCCCCGGGATCTGGCCCTTCCTTTTCCGTATCCCGTGATCGTCAAGCCGGAGTCAGCCGGTTCATCGATCGGGATTTTGAAGGTGGATTCTCCTGAATGTCTTCGAGATGCCATTTCTGATGCGATGTCGCATTCCTCTAAAGTGCTCGTGGAGCCTTTTCTTGTCGGGCGCGAAATTCAGGTGGGTCTCTTGTTCGGAGAACCGATTGGCATTATTGAGGTTGTTCCTGATCCCAAAGAGCCTTTTTATACCTTTTCCTCAAAATATCAGCCCGGCGGATCCCGCCATCTTTTTCCGGCTGCGGTTACAGAGCCGGAAGAAAAAGCCTTGCATCATGCGGCAAGTGTGGCTTGGGATCTTTTGGATCTGAGGGGGGTTGCGCGGCTTGACACAATCCTTCTGCCGAGTGGGGATGTCGTTGTTCTGGAGATGAATACTCTTCCCGGAATGACGAAAACATCGCTTTTGCCCGAGATTGCCATGGGGATGGGAATTCCTTTCCCTGACCTGGTCTGCCGCATATTAAATGGGGCATGTCTTGATAGTGCTCCCGTTTCACAACTCAAACAGTAAAAGATGGGTGATCCTGCCCCAAACACTGCTCCCTTAATTCTTAAGGGTAGTATGAGAGGGAAGGGGCGGTGGATTCTCGTCCTCATCTTTTTCCTGTTTCTCGCGATCCTGATCTTCCTGCCATCCCCGAACCGCCGCACTTCATCAAAAGCCTTTCATCTTGTCCTGAAAGGGGGAGTGGCTGTATCAGAGCGGTCGGTGGCTTTCTGGATAGGTCCAGATCCCATCTCCAGAATGGGATCGAATGAGACAATTCGCTTATGGGTTTTGCATCATCCCTGGGTCAGGACTGCGGCTCTTGTTCGTCAGCCATGGGGTGGTGGTTCCGTTATTGTTGATTTGCAGAAGCCTGAAGCGATTCTCCGTCCTCCAACAATATTTTCTCCCGGACAGCCTTCTTTTCCATGGGGACAACCCAAAATCCTACCCTATCTGCTTCCGACAGGAAAAGTTGTGACGGGGTTGTCCGTTTCCCGTTTCAGAAGTCTTCCTGAGGTCATTCTCCAGACACCACTCAAGCTTGGGGATGGTGAACGTGTGCTCAAAACGATCCGGAGAGAACGGAAATGCCAGGATCACGGTGCTCCCGAAGGAAAGACATTCGTTTTTCTGGGGAAACATGAAATCAGGATGCTTCCTGACCATGCTTCTTACTATCTGGTTCTTCCGGAAGGAAAATCATGCGATCCATTCCGAATGCTCGCCAGATTCTTCAAGACGCACCCTATGGATCCAGGAGGCCACCTGAATGTGGGGGAAGGGGGGGCTGTTCTTGGGATCGATCTTCGGTTTTCAAAAATGATCCTTTTGAGACAGCGAGTGGAAGAGAAAGCTCTTTCAGGAAAACATGCACCCAGAAAAAAGTTGTGATCATTTTGAAGGTGTGAGAAAATCACCCGGTCTTGTTGTTGATATCATAAGCGGTCCTG
>JAKBTA010000043.1 GCA_021844645.1 Nitrospirota bacterium | reverse complement strand
CGCGCGGGGTTAAAAGCATTTGCCGTTTGCCATACCTACTCCCCACAATCTTTTTCCCATGCGGACAGGGTTTATCCGGATGTCGGGAAGATCCAGCTTCAGGATGTGCTTTCGCTGCCCTGAACTGTGGAGTGTATCAGGATATTTCGTGAGATCACATTGTTCCTGTGATGGGTATCACCGATTTTTGGGGAGAATACTTTAAAATATGATAAAATGCATCCGGCATTACCTCTGTGTCTTGAGTGGCAATGGGTGTTTTGTTTTGTCAAGGACATTTTTCACGTTGTGTTTTGGTTCTTAACTTTTATGGTTTTCATGAGGAGTATTGAATGGCGTCAAACAGTGTTCGTTCTTTTCTGAAAGTTGTTTTCTTATCCTCGTTCGTCTTGTCAGCTGTCTTTTTTCAACCGGTTCACGCAAAAGCTGCGAGCAGTGTTTCTTCCGAGGATTCTCCTGAAGTGACAACCTCCTCCCAGAGCTCAAGCACTGGGTCAGGATCTTCCTCTGGTGGCACTTTTTCGGATATCGGTAAAATAGGGGTGGGTTTGTCCTGGTCTCCGATGGAGATTACCCCTGGGGCAACGGATAGCACGAGTGTCGGTTTTGTTGGTGCAAGGTACTGGTTCAACAAGACGTTCGGGTTGGATGGTGGACTCGGTTTTGGATTCCCTTCTGTCAGCCCGGGAACAAACTTTCTGACAACGCTTGAGCTTGAGCCAATGATTGCTCTGGTCGAAACGTCCCGGACGATTCTTTATGGCAATATTCAGTTTATGGGAGCGTTCGGTTCCGGTAGCGATGCCAATTCTTCCATCTATCTTTCTGCAGGCATGGGTATTGAGCACGCATTGTCCGATATGCCAAGGCTTTCGATCTATGGACAGTGGAATCCGGTCAGCGTGGATTTTGTAACTGGCCCAAACAATCCGACCGGTTTTGGATTTTTGGGATCTGTGATGAACTTCAATACAGGTTTCCGTTACTATTTTTAATGAAATGTATGGAGTTGTCTGAAAGCCATCGGGAGGTCCCTCCCGATGGCTTTTTTAGGATCACCTTAGATCTTGTCGCCATTTGTTTTCTATTGCTTGTTTGACAATCAGGGATGTGTTCAGTAGAATTTTCCCCCAATTCGATATGCGATCTAAGTCATTATTTTATGCCCTATTTAAGGGAAGATCCCGTCCATGATCAACCTTGACGGGGAGGCTGCCAAATTTCTCGGGTTGCGCGCAGCTTCATGGATCTTCTGAGTGTTCACTACGATGATGGCCTCGGCTTGGGGGCAATGCTCTCCAATGGAGAGGCAACAAGATATATTTCCCGGGTTATAAAAAACTTAAGGTGATGGGGTTGTCTTTGTTTTCGCCAAATGTCTTTGATGAAAGGCGGAAAGAAGGAGAATTCATGGGGATGGGTTTTCAGGGGAGGTATGATGACAGGATCTAATGGTAAAAATGCATTGAAACTTGGGAAGACTGGTTTCGCAAATAAGGCATCTATGGTATTGGGTACGTTTGCTGCTTTCCTTCTGTCTGTAGGAGTTTTTGTCAGCCCTGTCAGCAAGGCCATCGCTTCGGATGATCCCAAATTCGGAGGATGGGTATTCAGGGACTCCCTTGATATCAGTATTCCTTTTAATGGACTTTCTTTTGTCAGCCCTTCGGAAGGCTGGGTAACGGGAGCTTCCGGTTCCATCCTTCACACATCCGATTCCGGGAAAACATGGACGGCTCAGGTTTCCGGAACAACCCACTGGCTTCAGTCAGCAGCATTTGTGAGCCCGACCAAGGGCTGGATCGTTGGGAACCAGGGCACAATCCTGACGACTGACGATGGTGGCAAAACTTGGGTCCCTCAGAACTCCGGTGTTCGATTTGATCTCTATACCGTGACCTTCCTGAATCCGACAGAAGGCTTTGCGGGAGGTTTTGCTGGGACGCTTCTCCACACAACCGATGGAGGGGCAACCTGGAAAAAGGTGTCTACAGATACAGCCCAATGGATCATGAGTATCTTCTTTCTGAAGAGCAATCCTTCAAACGGATGGGCAGTTGGTCAGGATGGCCTTGTTCTTGTTACAACAGATGGTGGTGCGACCTGGAGCAAGAAACGAAACCCGGTTGGGAAAGATCTTTATGGTGTCTATTTCTCTGATGCAACCCATGGTTGGGCGGTTGGTACGCATGGAATCATAGAGTTTTCCTCAAATGGAGGTATCTCCTGGTCCATCCAGAACGGGATGGGTGTTGGACCTCTTGGTCGAGGAATCGAAGGCGATGAACGGGAGCTGAATGACCTTCATGCGATCACTTTTGTGGATGATAAAACAGGCTATGCTGTCGGTGTTATGGGGATACTTCTGAAAACTACCGATGGTGGCAATCATTGGAGCCTGATTCCTTCAGGGACCGGCCTGGATCTTTATAATATTTCTTTTCAGGGACCAGGTAGCGGCTGGATTGTTGGTGTTGGAGGCATGATCCTTCACTTGGGGAATAGCTGATCCAGAGGATCTTTTCTGAAAAAGAGGGCTGGCTTCCCGGAGTTTGCTGGGTCCAGCCCTTTTTTTATCCCTTTTTCCCTCATTCTCAAATATGCTAGGATCAATCCATGATTAATTATATTCCGTTGACGTTTTTTGGTTTGATAGCTGTTGTCGGACTTGCTTTTTTTGTTCATGGCTTCATGAACCGGCAAAAAATATTTGCGGATTTTCAGGAGTTGGCAAAAAAACTCGACGGTCGGGCAGGGAGGGATAACATCATCTCATACCCTTGGTTTGAGGGACATGTGGATGGGCGGGATCTCCGTGTTTTTTTTCACACTTCTGAAAATCATACTGTGAGTGTCTTGAATCTGGTTTCGGAGCTCGGGATTGCTTCTGATGCCCATTTTGTCCTCCTCCAGAAGGATGGTTTTCGGAAGCCCAAACCGGAAGATCTGGTCAAGCTTCAGGCGGAAGTTGGTCCTGCGCTTGATATTCCCGTTCCATTTGATGTTCGGTCACCGAATGCGGAAGAAACACAGCGTGTGTTGTCTATGCCACCTGTTGTCAATGCATTGGGGGAAATGACCCCGTATAATCAGGTGCTGGTCTGGGATGGCCGGATTCTCTTCTCGAAGCAGTTTGATGGTGTCCAGGAAACCAATCCTGCTGTTTTTCAAAAGACGTTGGCCAATATGGTAGGGCTTTGTCATGCCATTGAGTCCGGAATCTAGGGCGGTGTCTGAAAGTCAAAAACATGTAGTCGTGCTTCTTGTCAAAAGTCCGGAAATGACCCAGTTTTTTTTGGCCATCAGAATGGCTCTGGCGTTTCTTTCGACAGGAGCCAGACTGACCCTTTTTGTCATGGATGATGCTGTCCTTGGGCTTCTTCCAAGAAACTACAGGGATCCTGCCTCGTTTCCTTTGGCTCCAGTCCTGTCTTCAGGAGGAGAAATTCTGGTATGCCAGAGTACAGCGGAACCAAGAGGTCTCCTGGCGGAAAATTTGCCTCGTGGGGTTTCCTTTGAGACACAGGTTCATTTGGGCCAATTGTCTTCCGAAGCAGATCTTTTCCTTCCCTTCCTTTAGGTCACAAGGTCTCCTGAGAGGAATGCATGAGTGTTGAACCATTAAACAAAAAGGTCCTCTTTGTCATAGAGGAGTCTCCCACTGCCCACCTCAGACATTTTGAGGCGATGAGGATGGCCTTGGGATTTTCCGTCACACACAGTGGCATGAAGATCCTTCTGAGGGGAAGAGGGGTTCTCGCTCTTCGGGAAGTTCATCCCGAGTTGATCGGTTTGCCACCAGAGCTTTTGGAGGTGTTGCCTCTATTGGGAGATCTGTCAGTGGGAATCCTTGTCGAGGCAGAAAGTCTCTCCGAGTACCTTCCGGACTGGACGGCATCGGGTCCTGAAACGGTTATTTCGCGGGCAGAAGGAATGGATCTGATTTTGGGGTCGGATCTGGTTCTTGGATTCTGGAGCCCCGGGAGAGCCGCATGAATAGAAACCGTCTATTGTTCCTGACACTTTTTCCCCCTCCAGAGGGGTTCCGTGATGTCCGTGAAAGACTTCTGGCGAGTTCAGAGCCACATGCGGTTTTGCTGGCAGGCGAGGGAGTTCGAAACTCTATGCCGGACTGCGGGGAGCTCTACCGTTTAAGGGTGGATCTTGAGGGGCGAGGAATGATTCCCGGTAAAGATGCCGTATCCGATGAGGAGGCTGCCCGAATGATCCTTTCTGCTTCTTCCGTCATCACGTTTACCTGACAGATTGTCCCCCATGAGGATCGTTAAAGGGAAGATTCGACCGGTCTGGATCATTTCGCTCCTCATTGCATTTCTCTCAGTTCCTATCCTCCTGCATTTCTCCCAAACGATTTTGAATCCCCAGACACAGAATGCAAAAGAGGTTTTGTGTCCTCCTGGAACGCCCGGTCATCTACTTGGATGTGATTTTCTGGGGAGGGACAATCTCTCAAGGCTTCTTTCAGGTTCAACGGTTTCGTTGGGGATCGGACTGATGGTCGGATTCCTTTCCACGATTATCGGAACCATGTGGGGAGTTCTTTCCGGAGCTACGGGTGGTGTTGTGGACCAGGTGATGATGAGAATCCTTGAGGTCTGGTTTGCTCTTCCGGAAATCCTGATCGCAACAATTCTCCTTCTTGTTCTGGGACATGGGGCAATGGCTGTTGTCGTCGCATTGACCTTTGGTGGCTGGATGGGGGTTGCGAGGGTGATTCGTGGGGAGACGCTCAGGATCAGGGAGCAGCTTTATATGGAAGCCTCCCGTTCTGTTGGAACAAGACCTTCCTGGATGATCCTGAAGCACTTTATTCCAAATTTGTTGCCGGTGATGGGAGTCCTTCTTCTGTTTCGAATTCCGGGTGGGATTTTAGGAGAGTCAACCCTCAGCTTTTTGGGGTTGGGGATATCTCCTCCCCACTCCAGCTGGGGGACTCTGGTGAACGAGGGATTCAAGGCGCTTCCAATGACCCCATGGGTTCTTTTGTGGCCGGCGCTGGCGATTGTGGCTACGCTTTTATCCTTCCAGTGGATTGCAGAAAAAATTGGGAGATCCCCATCATGAAGAGGCTAAGGGGAAGGCTTTTGGGGGCGATCTTTCTATTGTGGGCCGTTTTTACCCTGACGTTTTTCCTGTCGCGATTTGCTCCCGGAAATCCTTTTGCCGGAGACAGGAAGCTTCCTCCAGAGATCATGGCCAACATTCTGGCTTATTACCATCTCGATCGTCCGCTTGGAGTCCAGTACCTTGAAGGATTGAAGCATGCCATCGAAGGCAATTTCGGCATGTCTTTTAAAAATCCGGGTCTGTCGGTAAACGATATCATTTCGAGGGCGCTTCCTGTTTCGTTGACTTTGGGGGGAGTGGCCCTTGTTGAGTCTCTTGTTCTTGCCATTCTCATAGGCCTTGCCATTGCGCTTTCAGGTCAAAAAGTCTCAACGGCGATCCGGTTTTTTGCGACATCGCTTGTTGCTCTTCCTTCCTTCTTGCTGGCAACGGTTCTAATCGCTGTTTTTTCAAGTTATATGGGTCTCCTGCCACCCGCCCTCTGGGAAGGCTGGAGATCTCTTATTCTGCCTTCCTTTTCCATCAGCCTTGCACCAGCGGGCTATTTGGCCCGAGTTTTTGCGACAAGTCTTTCAGAAACGATGGAAAGTCCATTTTATCAGGCTGCAAGGGGGCATGGAATTGCCCGGGTTTTTTTGTTGGCACGCCATCTGGTGGCTCCATCCCTCAACGGTCTGCTGTCGATTCTGGGTCCCCTGGCGGCTTCTCTTTTGACAGGATCTTTTGTGGTGGAATCGATCTTTGCGATCCCGGGGCTCGGAAGGGTTTTCGTGTTGTCGGTCATGAACCGGGATTACCCTATGATCATGGGGACAACGATGGTCTATACGGTTCTCCTGGCGTTGATGACCCTTTTGGGAGACTGGATCGTGGAGAGAGTTGACCCCCGCATCAGAGCTTTATAGGCAGGTGTGTGAACCTTTACTGGAATAAGGGATTCCAGAGGGACTCACCTTTTTTGGTAATGGAATCAATGACTGATTTCTCTATCCCTATTTTTTCCATCTGTACAAGAATATCCTGGAAGGACGCCTGTTGTTGGCCTATGCGTCCAAGACAACTTTTCTGGATGATGTAGGTTGACTGGAAGATAGCTGCCGCTTCCTTGCTCTTCCATCTTGTTTTCCAGTTGACCTCATTGCTGGTTGACCCATCCGGGTTCGAAAGATACAGCTCCATGCCTTTCAGAAAATCGTCCCTTTTTCTTCTTGATGCGATGGGAAAAAGGTCGGCTTTTTGATTGCCGTGTCCTTTTTCGAAGGCGGAGAGGTCTGTGAAGTGTGCCCATCGAGCCAGATCTTCAGTGTCTTCCTCGCTCAGGCCCAGGTCGGTCGCGATCTGGAAGGCTCCCTGAGCCAGACGCTCCCTGAATCCCATCGGCTCTTCCCTGAAACGTTCAAACGATTGGGAAAAAACCGATATTTCATAAGTTGTCAGATTCGCGATCATTGCAACCGATTCGAACAGGGAAAGATTCCCGATAAAGATATCCCGGAAAGACATCATCGGATTTCCGGAGACAATGGCCGCATGCACTGAAAGAAGAGCCGTTGTTGTCACCTCAATGTCAGAATGTCCACCAAGCCCTATGGAGGTCATTCCGATGCGGATCTCCGGAAGGCTTGTGTCATTGGCACCCGGAAGGCGTCTGGGTCCCCCTTCCATGATTCGCGACGCAACAATCCTGGCTCCGTCAGCGCTGGTTTCGGGTAATAGAAGAATCTCGATATCAGGTCCGAGCTCGAAGTAGATATCAGGCGTCCGGACGTAAGGAGAGACAATGTTGTCGAGGGAAACAGGGGCCTCCCCTTCCTCTGTCTTGACGACTGCGATCAGAGAGAGATCCCGGCCATATCTGAATGCCCTGAGTACTTCCTTCGAGATCTCGGGGTGTGATCTGACCCATTCCACAAGCGATTTGATGCTTTGGGGGAAGAAACTCGACATTCAGTATCCTTTTTGTAATGTTTCTTTTTGATCAAAGTTTGGTTTAAATCTGTTGTTGGTATTATGAAAGAATTGTTCAGGTTTGAAAAGTTATGGGAGGGAAATTGAAGAATAAAAAAAACTATCTGACCCCGGGTCCCCGGACAAAATGCATCCATACAAGCGGTCCGGAGGATCCCTGGCGTGCGCTGACGCCTCCGTTGTACCAGACGTCAACGTTTACTTTTCCCGATTTTGATCAGGTGGACCGGGTTCTCAAGGGGGAGGAGGAGGGGTTTGTCTACGGAAGAATGGGAAACCCGACGACCGAGCGTTTCGAGACTCTTGTCTCCGAGCTCGAGGGGGGAGAAAAAACACGGGCATTTGCCTCCGGAATGGGTGCCATATCTGCCATCCTGATCCATTTGACGAAAAGCCGTCCCGAGATGGCTTTTCCAAAGGTCCTTTACGGGGGGACGAGGGCATTCATTGAAAAATATCTGATCCCCCAAGGGTGCCTGATCCACTGGTTCGATCCACGGGAAGAAGGATGGGAAGAGGAGCTCTCTCGAAGACTTTCCCCGAAAACCGCTGCCGTGTTCGCGGAAACCCCTTCGAATCCGGTGATGACGGTCATCGATCTGGGGAGACTGTCCGGAATCGCCAAAAGTGCAGGGGTTCCACTGGTTGTGGACAATACCTTTGCGACTCCCATCCTTCAGAAGCCTCTCGCCCTTGGCGCCGATATCGTGGTCCACAGTGCCACGAAATATCTGGGCGGTCATGGAGACCTTCTTGGAGGGACTGTTACAGGGAACGCTTCCCTGATGGAACGACTTTCTTTTGAAGAGGGTTCCTATCTGGGCGCGACGCTTTCCCCCTTTCACTCATGGCTTCTCCTTCGGGGGATGAAAACCCTTCCCCTCCGGATGGAAGCCCATTGCCGGGGAGCGATGAATATTGCCGAATTCCTGTCGCATCATCCCATGGTGAAGTCCGTTCATTACCCGGGGCTTCCCGGAGACCCGGGACACAAGGTGGCCGCTTTGCAGATGAAAGGGTTTGGAGGGATGCTTTCTTTCTCTCTCGGGGATGATCAAAAGGCAAGAAAAGTCGCTTCCAGACTTGAATTTTTCAAGATTGCGGTGAGTCTTGGTGATCCCGAGAGCCTGATCGAGCATCCCGCTTCATTGAGCCATCGTCAGATGTCGCCCGAAGGCCGGATGGCCCTGGGGATCGATCCGGGTTTTTTGAGAGTGTCTGTTGGACTTGAGGATCCGGAGGATCTGATCCTGGATTTGAAAAGAGCACTGGAAGCGTAGATCTCCTGAAGATCGGGGCGTGCTGATTTTTTTGCAGTGACCCCATAGTGGAAGACAAGCCTCTCTCCCAGGATTCCTGTGACCAGAAAGCTTGCAAGAGCCAGAAAAGAAAAAAAGGCGGCCAGAGGTTTTAGAAATACACTTTTTTGCATGTTTGTAGTCCCCTCTCTGGCTTTTAACCCGATCAGAAACCGGGTGAGCAGGATAAAGAGTGTCAGAAGGGCGGCGTCTCCGTGTTTTTCTCCCGGGGAGAACGCCGCTCCTGGTCCCATCGCACGCTCTTTCATCGCCAGGGCAATCCACCCTGTGCCAACCGTTATGATCAGAAGGATGATCAGTCCTTCAAGCAGATTTCCGGACGTTTCTCTCTTTGTTATGGAACCCTTTCCTGTCTGATTCCTCGAAAAAATCCGAAAAAGATCCCACCCGCACCAGCCAATCCCAAGGGTAAGAGTGAAATGAACAATGATAGGGTGAAGATGGGCTAAAGCCATTTTGGGAATAAGCCTTTCTGAGTTTTGAGACCTTCAAAATTGTCAACAATTTTGATTTCAATATTGTTGAATTTGGTATGCGAAAGAAGAAGGGATAAAATGTAAGTCTTTGATAAACGATATTATTTTTTCTGGCACGGAAATTGATAATAGAGGTGCGTCACCCTGTTAAGGGGGGTCTGCCCCCTGGTGAATTCTTCCCGTTTTCGAAAGAAACGGAAAGTGCAAGGCTTCCCCTGGAACAACGCTGTTCCAATCCTCTCTCCGTCGAGAAAGCCACCTGTTTTTATCCTGATCGTCTGATGGCATTTTTATGTCCATCGCGGTTTCCTAATCTATTTTTTGACAACCAATATTAGCACTTTTCACTGGAAAACTCTTTTAAAGGAGAGACTAATGAAACGACGCTTTCCAGAAGCGAAAGGCCGATCTGCCGGGGTTTTGTCCCTTGCGGTCGCATCTGCGATGGTCCTTCTCGCCGGTCTATCCTCCCCGCATCTTTCTTATGGGGACAGCTCCTCTCCTCAAACGACAACAACAGCTCCGGCCACATCCTCGGCACCTGTCACTCCGGCTGCTCCCGTAACACCCGCTCCGGCAGCCACGCCAGCTCCAGCGCCGGATCTGATCCTTCCTTCGATGAATGTCCATTTCAAGGGCTTTATCGATGTGTACGGGCAATATAACCCGACCAGCGCGTCGACAACGGATTTCCGGGCCTATGATTACGGCGCAAACTCCTTTAATGTCAACATGGCGCAGCTCAAGTTCTGGCGTCCGGACGACGACGGGATCGGCTTTGTTCTCCGCGCCGACTTTGGCCCAGGCGCCTATGCATCCGCCCAGAATTTTTCTCCGGGGTATTACGGGGCGTTGGGTGGAGGCCGCGCTACAACTGGTTACACCACCATGCCTTACTCCGACTTCTGGCTGGAGGAAGCGTATATCAACTTCTTCGTTCCCGACACCAACAAGGAGCTTGAGGCCTATGCCGGACAGTTCCAGACACTGGCGAACTTCGAAGTGATCCAGCCCACCGGGAACTGGATGATCTCGGACGGCTACACCTTTTTTCTCGGACCCTATACCCACACCGGCGTCCGGATGCACTACGCCCCCAATGCCACCACGAATCTCTATCTCGGGGTGAATAACGGCTGGAACGGCAACATGCAGTCCAACCAAGGGAGCTACTTCCAGGACATCGAGCTTGGTCTGGTGGCCAATCCCGTCTCCTGGCTTAACATCAACTTCTCGGGGTATCTGGGACCACAGGTCAGAAACGTCTATTTTGACGGATTGGCAACTGGCACAGGTGGATTTTTAGCCAACGCAACTCCTTACAGTAACGCCAACACCCCGACATGGAGAAACTATGGTGCCTTTGTCGTCGAGGTGGGGCCGATCGACCATCTGTGGTTCGTCACCGACGATTCCTACGGCTGGCAGGCGGAAGGAAATGTCAACTCATCCGGTACTCCTGTCGGAAACGCGACCTGGTATTCAAGCGAAAATTTTGTCCGATACGATATCAACGATACGATGGATGTCGTTGCCCGTTACGAAGTCTATTACGATCCCAACGGCTTCATGACCGGTATGCCGGGAACCGCGATCAACGACGAATCGGTTGATTACCAGTGGAACTTCATGCCCAATGTCATCAGCCGGGTGGAGTATCGCCACGACAACTCCAACAACCCTCTTTTCAACAATCCTAATTATAACTTGGGGAATCATGGTCCAGGACTCTATTCTCAGGACACTGTCGATGTGGAATTGATCTACTCGTTCTAGACAGGACTTTTCCACCTTCTCCTTTTGGCCGTATCCCTGGAGGATCGGCCTGAGGAGAAGTTTTCAGGAGACTTTCCCGATCGTCGTGATGTCATGACGATCACAA
>JAKBTA010000042.1 GCA_021844645.1 Nitrospirota bacterium | reverse complement strand
GATAGATCTCTGGCAGCTCCGCGATAAGGGGCTGAAAGCAGGTCACTAACTCTGCGCCATAATCGCGTTCTGATTCGGGCGCCGCGAGTTCATCAGGAAGTTCATCCCACTGTTTTCTGGACCGGTAGTGGTCAACAATGGCATTCGCCGCAATACGGTACAACCAACTTGTGATGCTGGTCCCGGATTTGACCGTATGAATGTTTATGTAGGCTTTGAAGGCTACATCCTGAAGAATGTCGTCCACAGCATCGCTTTCTCGTACGCGCTTGGCAATGTAGCTGCGCAATCGATCCTTGTGTTCTTGCCAGAAGTCGACCACCCTAAATGACCTCCCATTTTCAGAGGAAATAGAAAAATAATTGTCACGACACACACCAATCTTTGTATCTTATGCAAACATGGTCCCGTCTGGAAAGATATTAGTCCGCCCACGATTGCATCATTCTTCGCGATCCGGCATATGCTGAGCATAGTTGTAGACCGCACGGATGTTGTCCCTCTCAGCATAGGCAAGCTGACTTTCAATCGCGTCCCGATGCCAGCCCTGCTCATTCAAGAGGGTTGACGCCATACTCCGGAATCCGAACTCGGTCATTCGATGCCGGGATAGCCCATGCATCTGAGTGCGAACAAGATTTCAAAAGAAATTCCAAACACATAACCACTCAACACCCAGAACTCAATCGTTTGTAAGAATAACCGGCATGGACATCTTCACCGTCTCTTCCACATCTACAGATGGAACAATCCACTGAGTCACGATTTCTGTTTTTAACTCTTTTGCAGAAACTCCTGTCATTTTGGGTATTCGTTCCCACCCGGATGTCAGGAGAGCTTGCTCTGAACCCAGATCCAGGCAGGTACCGTAGCGGGGTTGGGCGTAGGGAACAAGCTCTTTTCCAAAGAGAGCATTGACTGCATTGTGCCCAGCGAATTTGCCCTGAGGCATAGCATGCTGACAGGACATCACTGAACTGTGTTGCTCGTCCACAAGCCCCCGGGCCACATCTCCTGCCGCAAAGAATAATTTCTGATCCTCTATGCGAAGGAAAGCATCGACGAGAAGTCGGCCCAAAGAATCCCGTTTTGTAGTGAACTCTTTCGTGAGAGAGCTTGCTTCCATGCCCCCGCACCAAATGATCGTTCTTGTTTCTATGCACCTTCCGGATTTGAATACAATTTGTTCGGGATCGATCCATTTCGTTTCTTCTTCTGGCAGAAACTGGATTCCCTCTTTCTCCAATTGCTCTGCGATATACTCTTGGCCCTCAACGGAATACTCTGAAGCGATAGAAGAAGAACGGTCGGTCAAAATGAATTTATAATCAATATTGGGGAGAGCAAAAGATTGAATACGGGCGGGAAGCCCCGTGATGACTTCAAGTCCCGTAAAACTCGCACCCACGACAACGAACGTTCGAGAGCCAGTTAACGAAAAACGGGAGTTTGATAATTCTTTAAGGTGACAATCCAGTCGAACCGCATTTTCAAAGGTATCTACGTTAAAAGCATGTTCAAATCCAGGAATGGAAGGACGCTTGAGATGACTGCCTGCGGCAAGAACCAATCCGTCGAAAGCAAGAGCCCCGTCGTCTCCTTTCGATCCCACCCAATAAACATTCTTATTTTTGGGATCAATCCGCACCACTTTACCAACAATGAGAATGATGCCGAGAGGGTCAAGATATTTTCGCAGAGGAACTCTCATTTCTTCGAATTTGTTCTCATAAAACCTTGGTCGCAATGAAAGGTATTCATTCAAAGACACCATCGTAATTTTAAGAGAGGTATCCTTCTGTAAAGATCTCGCCTGCCTTACCGCGCTCATTGCGCTCCAGAACCCAGCAAAACCTCCTCCAACGATCACAAGATTTTTCATGACTCCTCCAAATTGATTAATAGATTAAAGGATAATTTGGATAATATTTATCCGAATTAAAGAATAAAAAAAATCATTTACGGTCTTCCATCGCCTGGATAAACCATTGGACGGCCGCATCCTTTTCCTTCTTCGAGAGCTTCTGATCGACGACTTGTCTCAGCCAGGCGATGTTTTTTTTCTGAAGGGAATTTCTGATCTGATCTTCGACATCCATCATGACCTTGTGGATTGTGCAAGGTCCCTTGCTTTCCCAGTCCGGACTTGGGCAACTGTCCTTGTATATTGCGATTTTTTCACGGATATTCCGGCATTCAAAAAGACGGAATTCCCCCTCCACCGCAACGACGACATCCCAGAAAGTGATCTGATCAGCCGGTTTTGCAAGCTCATATCCCCCGTTAACCCCGATGGAGGAACGCACAATTCCCGCCTTTTTCATACGGGTGAAGATCTTTGCTAGATAGGTTGCCGAGACTCCCTGAAATTCTGCGATATCGCTCACGCCCATAGGAGATTCCGCTGATGTATTGATCAGGGAGAGAAGACAATGCAGTGCGTATTCAACGCCTTTTCCAAGGTAGGCCATGTTCGATATCATATGGGGACAATTCGGATATGTCAAGTCTCAATTAAAATCAGAAAATTCTATTGAAGAACCAAAAAGAATCGGGGAAAAAGAGAGAGTTTACAGACCCCCAAAATTAAAAATCCTTGGGAATGAAGCCTCATTTATAGAATCACTTCAAATATATCAAGAAAGCTTTTCCGACCTTCCTTCGTAAGGTAGACGGGCCGGCCTTCTTGACTGCGCCGGATCCAGTCGAGTTCCATGAAACGGGTCGCCAAGGCTGCCCCAAAAGCCCCACCGATGTGCGGCTTCCGCTCGCTCCAGTCGATACAGCGCCTGCCAAAAAGCCGGCGTGAACGCCCAAGTGCTGGCCAGTCGATCCCGAAGTTTCCCAAGTGATGCCGACCAATGTCAGTGACCTGGAAATCTCTCTCTTCCAGGAAAACCCATTTTTTTTCCTGAAGTTTTTCCGCCAAGGCTATTCCCAGTCGCCCTGCCAGATGGTCGTAGCACATGCGGGCATGTCTGAGTGGGGCAACGCGGGCAATATCCGGCCTTTCAGCAATCCGGACTTCAGATGACGCCGCAAGAAAATCTTCAAGCACCTCCATTATCCGGGGAGAAACAACCCGATAATACCGGTGGCGGCCGCAGTGTTCGACACATAAAATCCCCATATTTTTCATCAATGCCAGATGTTCGCTGGCTGTCTGATTCGATATCCCTGCCCGACAGGCCAGCTCACTTGCGGGAAGCGCCCGTCCATCCGCAAGGGCCAGAAGCATCGCGGCCCTCGCCGGAGCAGAGATCAGACGTGCCATCTGTGCCAGTGTCAGAACTTCATCCATATTTCGGTCGCTCCCGAATCGTTCGCATCACAAAGAATGTTAAGGTACCTTCAGTTTGTCACTCAAAGACCAAACACAGCCCTTCTACAAAGGAGAACATTATGACATTGTCTGCACTTTTCCAAAAAACAAACGAAATGCCCTGGGTTCCTGCCAGTGTCCTTTTTGGGGAAAAATTACTCGTCGATGGAGAGGACGTCATTTTTCTCAAGATTCTGAGCGACCGACGGGCCGAAGGCGGAGGAGTTGCTGAGATCTCAATGTTTTCACCTCCTCCCGGAAAGCGGATCCGGATAAAGGCCGTCGCAGAATCCGACGAACACGTCTATATTCTGGAAGGGGGACACGATGATGGGAGCGGTAAACAGATCCGATTTCCCGGCGACTATCTCCTCCACCCCAAGGGGACTCCCCATAGTGCCATTCTTTCTCGGAAAACGATTGCCTTGGTCATCTATGCGGGGGAACCGGACCGGGTGACGGAATTCCGTGTCGAAGCATGCGATTAATCCCCTCTTGATCATTGAGATAGTCCTTCCAATAGAGGAGGGTAACGTAAAAGCAAGCTGCAAACTACGAGGCACGAAGCGCCAGTGTAGGGAGTCAAGTCGAGATTCGCGTGTGGGGTGCAATGGAAAGCGATTGCACCCCTTAGCTGGAGCATGCCAGGCAAGGGAAATTACACTCCAAGCTGTATGTTCAAAGATCAGAAGGAACCAAGAGAATTCAATGTCCGGAAATCGCGAGAAACATCCTAAAAATAACGTTACACTCCAGGCATGCTAATCGACAACGACGCCTGCTATTCGGCACTAATCACTCACGATGTCCGCTTTGACGGACGTTTCTTTGTTGGTGTCTCCACGACAGGGATTTACTGCCGGCCCGTCTGTCGTGCAAAAAAACCGAAAAAGGAAAACTGCCGATTTTTTACGAGTGCTGCCGCGGCAGAACAATACAATTTTCGTCCCTGCATGCGCTGCCGACCGGAACAATCTCCGGGAAATGCCGAGGTTGACAGAACCACCCGCCTTTCCCTTGTGGCTGCAAGGCATATCGAGGAAGGGGCTCTTAGAGATTCGTCGCTGAAATTGCTGGCGACACAGTTGGGTGTCACCGACCGACATCTGCGCCGGGCATTCTCCGAAATCTTTGGTGTCTCCCCCATCCAATACTCCCAGACGCAAAGGCTTCTCTTGGCCAGACGGCTGCTGATGGATACGTCCCTTTCCGTTCTCGATGTGGCCATGGCCTCCGGGTTCAATAGCCTCCGTCGCATGAACGAACTTTTCCGAAATCGCTACCATATGAACCCGCGGCAGCTCAGACGTTCCGCGACCAAGGCTCTCGAAGACGAACTCGTCTTCGAACTTGGCTTCCGCCCGCCCTATGCATGGCAGGCAATCCTCGATTTCCTGGGAACACGCACCATCGGAAATGTCGAGTCCGTCTCCGGAGGAGTCTACCGGCGATCCGTTCTCGTGCCACTCGGAACAGCGCTCTATTCGGGGTGGATCTCTGTTGAGCCGCAACTTTCCCGGAATACCCTCCGCATCACCATTTCAAGCTCCCTCTACCGAGTCATCCCCCAGATTCTGGGAAAGGTCCGTCACCTCTTCGATCTCTCCAGCTCTCCCGGGGAAATCCAGAAATCTCTGGCTCCATTGCTCGATAACGCTCCAGGTCTTCGTGTTCCAGGCGCTTTCGATGGTTTTGAGATGGCGGTCCGGGCTATTCTCGGGCAACAGATCACGGTACAGGCAGCCAGAACTCTTGCAGGACGTTTTGCCGTTTCTTTCGGAACCACTATCGACACCCCATATCAGGGTATCACCCGGACATTCCCTCCACCCGGACAAATCGCACTTTTGAATCAGGAAGACTTGACCGGGATGGGGATCACCGGGTCTCGGATCCGGACGATCCTGAGCCTGGCCAAAGCCTGCACTTCAGGAGCAGTTACGCTCGAACCCGTCCCCGATATACAAAAAGAGATCGAAAAGCTTCGGTCTTTGCCTGGCATCGGAGAATGGACGGCCCAGTACATTGCCATGCGCGTGATGGCCTGGCCGGACGCATTCCCCCATACCGATCATGGCATCATGAAAGCGTTGAACGAGAGATCCCCTAACCGCGTTTTGGAAATTGCCGAATCCTGGCGCCCATGGAGATCCTACGCCGCAATGGCCCTGTGGCAATCGCTCCGGGAAAGGACATGATGCAGATTTACCTGAATATCGATACTCCGCTTGGTCTGGCGATCCTCATGGCTGAGGAGGGTCATGTGGTGAAATTTGGATTCATCGGACAACCGCTTCTGTCCAATCCCGGCTCCAACTGGCAATATGCGCCGGAGTCACCGTTTCTGTCGGATGCAAAGTGCCAGATCGATGAATATTTTTCGAACAAACGTCAGGTTTTCAGTATTCCGGTGAACCCGAAGGGAACGGCGTTTCAGTGCCACGTCTGGGAGGCACTGAAGGAAATTCCCTTTGGAAAGACAGTCTCCTACCGGGAACTGACTCTCTTCACAGGAAAAAACAAAAACTTTACCCGGGCAGTTGCCTCAGCCATCGCCCGGAATCCCGTCATGATCCTCATTCCTTGCCATCGGGTCATCGGAGAGGACGGTTCCCTGACGGGATATGCTGGAGGAGTGGAACGAAAAAAATCGCTGCTGGGATTGGAAGGCGTAGAAACTGGGGTGGAAGTTCGGAACCGCTCCAAAGAGGGAAAGACAGGAAAAACGACCGATTAGAATTTGACGCTCACTCCAGGTTCCTGGCCAAAGTAGGTTGTGATAGAGGAGAGTTTGTAGTATTGAAGATTGATCAACTTATTGGTGGACTGGATACAACTGCCCCCTGATTCGATTCCTTCCCTAGTTCGCAAATAATCCCTCTTCTGTCAACAAGATTCCAGGAACAGAACAAACTCCTCAGGTTGGGCAAGGACATTCGGTGAGATCTTCTGTTCATGTGTTTGTTTACCCACACTTTCTCGGCAAGAGCCCAATATTCAGACTTGAAAATCCCAATCCGGCAGACTACCATCTCCTTGGCCACAATCAATTTTCACCTGGAGATTTCCTGATGACATTTTTCACAAATCGATTTACCTATTCCCTCTGTGTCGCAATGCTCCTTGCAGCATGCAGCCATCAAGAGATCGCATCAATCGCACCAGGTCCCGATGACAAAAACAAGATTCCAGGGATTGAAGTCAATGGAAGGGCTCACCCCTTTGTAGGACAGGAAAAACCCCAGACATCGCAACAGGTCTATGAAGTGCCGACCTTAAAGCCACTGCCTCCACCAGTCCCAAAACCCGTTCCGGTTGTCCCTCTTCCGATTCAGGAGGAAATCTATTTCCGCCCGAACAGCGCCTGGATTGCACCATCAGCCAAAGCCGTGATCAAGACCTGGGTCAAAACAATCGAAACCAAACATTTGAAAAAGGTGCTCCTGATTGGACACACAGATCCATCCGGAAAGGAATTCTTAAACAAAAAGCTATCGTTGAAAAGAGCTGCGGGTGTAAGATGGATGATCAAAAAGATGGGTGTAAAAGATGTCAGGATCTATCTGAGGGCAGTTGGGGCCAAACCCAAAGATGGCTTTCACCGTTGCAAATCCAGAGACTGGAAATGTTACGCTAGGAACAGGGCTGTCCGATTTATCGAGCTTGATGGTCCGAAGAAATCCGCCCCTTGAACCGGAGAAACCCCCTGGTCAACAGGTAAGTCAAGATAAAAACAATTGCAGAAAAGATAACTGAACCACAAATAAAAGGCCATATAACCAGTTTTACCTGGGCGATGATGGCAGAAGTTGGCATCTTTGACAGCGCCCCGAGAGAGGGGAACACCGTTTCTTCCCGAAGAAGGTGTTCCCCTATTTCTATTTCCGCCACATACGCCGGAAGAAAAACCGGGATGAACGTCCACGGATTGTTGATCCACGTACCCAAAACTGCCAGAGGGACCCCTGTTTTCAATAATGATCCTATAGCAATCACCAGAACAGTATGAAAACCGAAAGGAGGCAAAAAGGCCGCAGAACAGCCAATAGCCAACGACAAAGCGACTTTATGGGGATCAGGCTGGGCAAGAACCAGCTCCCGCAGCTTTTCCTTCCAGTTTTTCCCCTCAATCCCCAACATGATCAAATCCCCAATCATCATTGGCATCGCACCCATCTGCCATAATAGCTCCAGCTTGACCGGCAGAATCGGCTCGTCCCCAATAAATGAGGCTACCCCTGGAGGGATCATCCAGGAGCTCCCCTGCCTCTTTTTCAAACTCTACTGCGCGATTCTCCGGAATAGCCAGAATCAGGTCATAGTCTTCCCCACCTTCCATCGCGAGTACTTTCGGAGCAATCGACAGATTTTTGGCAACCTTTGATAAATAGGCAAGATCAGGATTTGAATCGAGGACAATGGAAACACCCGAGCCCCGCCCCATTGCCGACAGGGCTTGACCAAGGCCGTCAGATGAATCCATTGATGCTTTAATAAAAGGATGTTTTTCAACCCAGTCAGGAAACATCGGAAAGGTTCTGGGACGCTTGAACCGAGCAATTGCCTCTTTAAAATCGTCCGAATCATTTTCCCCGGCAAGAGCAAGGAACCCTGCTCTTGCCAGACCAGGATGGCCAACCGAATAGATTCTGTCTCCATGTGAAAGACCGTCTCTGGAGATAAAGGAATCTTTTTTGACCATCCCCAAAAGCGTCATTGAGAGGTCAACCCCGCCAGTTGTCCTGGAGATATCTCCTCCGGAAAGGTAGGCGCCGAACTCCTGACAGCCGGAAATAATTCCGTGATAAAGCCTCTCGACCAATGAACTGGAAGTCCCCCCCGGAAGACCCAGCGTCACAAAGGCGGAAAAAGGGCGTCCTCCCTTGGAATAAACATCACTCGCATTAACAACCACAAGCCGGTACCCAACCTCTTCCGGCGTCATCCAGTCCCAGCGGAAATGAATGCCCTCACGCTGGCTGTCCGTTGTGACAAGCAGGTCTCTTCCTTCCTGCACCGCCAATAGAGCGGTATCATCACCGATTCCCTTAAGAATTCCGGAGGGGGGAGGAGGCAGGAGAGAGAGTATGTGATCAATAAGATCCCGCTCTCTCACCTTTCGAAACCTCTTTTCACATCCCGGTTACAAAAGTAAAGATTTTCGAAATCATGGCTCATCAGGTGTTATGTGAACCGAGCAAGGAGTCAAGATACTCCCGAAACTGGGGCCCCAAATCTGGATTTTTAAGACCGAATTGTACGGAAGCCTTTAAGAATCCCATTTTGTCTCCAGTGTCATAACGGTTCCCCGCAACCTCTATCGCATAGATCGCACGATGTCTCGACAGTGTCCGAAGAGCGTCGGTCAACTGAATCTCGCCCCCCACACCGGGCTCCTGATTCTCGAGGATGTCAAAAATATCCGGGGTCAAGATATAACGGCCGATAACGGCATAGTCAGATGGAGCATCTTCAGGCTTGGGCTTTTCAACAAGAGATGTCACCTCAAATAGTCCAGGCTCAATCAATCGCCCTGCAGCAATTCCATAAGAGCTCACATCAGTTTTCGGAACACGCTGGACACCCAGTACAGGCCCCTGATACCGCTTGTAGGCACGCACAAGCTGTGATAGGGCCGGCTCTTCAGAATCAATAACCTCATCACCCAGAACCACGGCAAAAGGCTCATCCCCAATGAGCTGGCGTCCACAAAAAACGGCATGCCCCAACCCCTTGGATTCTTTTTGTCGGGTATAGGAAAAGTCTGCTAAAAAGGAAATTTTCCGGACCTCTTCAAGAAGTTCGAATTTTCCCTTCTTGCGCAACATGTCTTCAAGCTCATAGGAAATATCAAAGTGATCCTCGATCGCCCTTTTCCCCCTGCCGGTGATCATGATCACCTCACTCACACCAGATGCCACGACCTCTTCAACGACATACTGGACAACAGGCTTGTCCACAAGGGGAAGCATCTCCTTCGGTGAAGCCTTTGTCATGGGTAAAAATCGGGTTCCGTGTCCGGCAAGAGGAAAAAGAGCTTTTCGAATATCAACTTTCATACAAACCCTCCATGATTGTTCACTTGTTTGAAAAGGCCCGGACAGATCTTAACGTTCCCAAGGAGAAAATACCCTCATGAAATCATTTTTTCAAAAGGACTTCACGGAGAATATCGTCGATACGTGCATCAAGAGACTCCCTTGAAAGATTACCCTCAATGACCCGATCTGCCAACTCCAGCCGTTTTTCACGCGACAACTGGCTTTTGATACGCAACAGGGCTTCTTTTTCTGAAAGTCCATCCCGTTCCATAAGACGACTGAGTTGCAGCGCCTCAGGAACATCCACCACGACACACATGTCAACTTCCTTATCTGCCCCACTTTCGAACAAAAGCGGAACTTCATATACAAAAACGGGATAATTCTTCGACAATAACTGCTTTCTTGATATAAATAATTGACGGATAAGCGGATGGAGAATTCCTTCAAGGACTCTCCGGGATTCTGGATCATGAAAGATCTTCCTGCCCAGCAACTGGCGATTGATCGTCCCGTCCGGAGAGATTGAATCAGGAAAAGCCATCGAAACGGCCCTCAGACCTTCCGAGCCTGGCTGGACCACCTCCCTGGCCAGGAGGTCCGCACTGACAACGGGTATACTCTTCCGGACGAATGCCGACGCAACATGGGATTTTCCTGCTGCGATCCCGCCGGTCAGTCCAATGACCCTTGACAAATCTACCCCTTGAGCCCTGAGGCACTATTCTCGGATTTTTCCCTGGCCCTCACAAAATAACGCCTTCCCGACTCAGCCTCAATCCCAAGAATCAGTGCTCCGAAAACAAGACCGCTGATTTCAAACAAGTGAGGCTTCAGGAGAGGGTCCTCAAGAGGAGCTGCAACAATCATCCCAAGACGCAAAAGTCCGCTCAGAAGGAGAAACCCACTGACCACAACCAGGCCGACAGTTCCCTTGTATGTCAGCGTCCTGATAGCAAAACTCCACATCACAACGGACAGGAGAACCATCAGCAATGGCAGTTCAAGAAGAAGCAGCGACGGATTTCTCAGGGAAACGGGCAACGACAAAAAGCGTTCCAGGATCCAGGTCATATCCAGAAGCCCGGGGATGGCCACAATCAGGATCGTGACCCGGGTCCTCATCGGCATCATCATGGGTTCACCCTACCCTTGGCAGAAGAAGATGGTGCAGCACCCCCTGCAGATCCATCCGGTGCGGGGGGAGAAAGTCTCGGACGTGCTGAAGATCCCGGCTTCAGAAGCCCTTTTTGCTCCAACTCGGCTCTCTTGATAATCTTTATAAAAAATTCTTTCTGCGGATTTGACGGATCAAGGCTCAGACCCTTCCGGAAGTAGGGAAGAGCATCAATCGATGTCCCCTGGCTCCAAAGAATCGATCCGAGGGCAAAATAGGGCTCTGCTCTGTCAGGATCCTCCTTGATCGCGATCTGAAGCTCTTCCTTGGCCTTCGGGATCGCTTTGACCATCCGATAAACCATCCCAAGCTTGAAATGAGCCTGAGCCATGGTCGGATATTTTCTGACGACTTCCTGATAGGCCGATATGGCTGTTTTAAAGTCTCCCTTCGCTATTGCGGCATCTCCCTTCGCAAAAGGATAAGGAATCGTTTTCGGGGTTGCTTTCTGCTCATAATAAATCAGGAAGACAAGAAGGTATACAATCAGCCCAACCCACCCAATCCTGGCGACTTTCCGGACTTTTTGCTCCTCGGATGTTCCCTTGTAGTGTCTGAGGATCATGACTGTTCCCAGAAGAGCCACCAAAATCGCAACCAATGCTGTCATCAGGGCCATCTCAAGCATCGGCATATTCAAGCCCTCAAGAAGTGCATGCTGGTCGGTCGTACCTCTAAGTTCCATTACTCCCCCACCTTAAATAAACCATTATTGATTGGTCAGAAAACATCACG
>JAKBTA010000041.1 GCA_021844645.1 Nitrospirota bacterium | reverse complement strand
TGGATTTTCAAAATCAGAAGTTACGGGAATCGTTCAAGAGGTTGAAGAGGCTATTAAACAATGGCCAGAGATAGCCAAACAAAGTGGTGTGCCAAAAGCTCCTTCCGAAAAAATATCCAAAAATTTTCAAATGACAATCATGGACGATCGTATGTGATGTTTTGATACAGCCTAAGCTGTTTGATTTTGTCCCAACCAAATTTTACCGTTCGGTATTATTTTTCAAGAAAAACAGCAATGGTTAGCGGATTCATACCGAACGGTAAAATCGGCAAGAGACCAGACAAAAGACCAAGAACAAAATGGCGTTGTCCCTATAACAGTATATAATTTCATATACGAGTTATGATGGAAATCAGTGTACGAGGGAGGATTGCCAATAGCGGCGCGCTCTACTGAAATGTGGTTCACCACAAACACAATCATTTCAGCGAAAAAAAGAGCGCGCCTTAAGAAAGAAGAATACGTCAAAGGGAAAAAAAGGTCCAGAATCCATCGATGCTCTCACGGAGTATCTCCGGGAAGGGCCCGGAGACTTCTACAGGTGGCTGCGGAGGCGGAGCTGGAAGAGTTTTTGGAGCAGTGGGAGTTGGTTCGGAACCTGAAGGACGGGTTCCGGGAATCTTCCGAAAGCTGGAAAGAGGTGCTGCGCATCCTGGCGGAGAGAGGGCTTAACGCACCCCTCCTGGCGATCGGTGATAGGGCCCTGGGGTCCTGGCCGGCGTTGCGGGAGATCTTCCCGACCACAAAGGAACAGCGATATTGGCAACACAAGACCCTGAACGTCCTGAACGACCTGCCTAAGTCGCTTCAGGCCCGTACCAAGTCCCAGCTCCGAGAGATCTGGAATGCCGAGAACCGGAAAGAGGCACGGAAGGCGTTCCAGGCGTTTGTGAGGAACTACGGGGACAAATACCCGAAAGCGGCCCAATGCCTGAAGAAAGACGAGAAAACCCTTCTGCCTTTCTACGACTTCCCACGGCCCGTGTCGATCCGGACCACCAACCCGATCGAATCCACCTTTGCCACGATTCGGCACCGGACGGATCGGGCGAGAGGATGTTTTTCCCGGGAGAGCCTCCTGGCGCTGGTGTTCCAATGTGGCGATGTCGGCGGAGAAAAGGTTCCGGCGAATAAAAGTGTTGAAGTGTATTTTGTATCTGTTAGCTATTTGTGTGCCATAAGATTTTTTGGGTTTTCTGGAAGTGCTTTAAGTTGTTTATAAATATGGTGCGCCCGGCAGGAGTTGAACCTGCGACCTTCAGATTCGTAGTCTGTTGCTCTATCCGGGCTGAGCTACGGGCGCATAAGAAGGAAGGACGTCCGATTATAGTGATTTCTTCTCCGGAATCCAATCCCCCTTAAATCTCCTTCATCTTTTCGATTCATTTTTTCCGTTTTCCTTTAGAAGGCCGTGTTTTTTTGTTAAGATATCCAAGTCAGATACCCTTTACACAATGGAGGAATAGCCGTCCCGTGAGCCAGCACCCATACCCCTTCAAGGAAATAGAAGCCAATGTTCAGTCGATCTGGGAAAAAAGCAACACCTTCCGGACGGCAGAGCAAAATACCCGGCCAAAGTTCTACTGTCTCGAAATGTTCCCTTATCCTTCCGGAAGAATTCATATGGGTCATGTCAGGAATTATTCAATAGGAGACGCCCTTGCCCGCTACAAAAGAATGAGGGGATTCAATGTCCTTCATCCCATGGGGTGGGACGCATTTGGCCTTCCGGCCGAAAATGCTGCCATCCAGAGGAATATCCCTCCAGGGACATGGACCACGGACAACATCGCTCATATGAAAAAACAGCTCAAAAAACTTGGCCTCTCCTACGACTGGGACAGGGAGATCGCAACCTGTCTCCCGGACTACTATCGATGGAACCAGTGGCTCTTTCTCCAGTTCTTAAAACGTGGGCTGGCCTATAAAAAAGGGGGACTTTTAAACTGGTGTGACCAGTGTGCGACGGTCCTTGCAAATGAGCAGGTGGAAGATGGGCTTTGCTGGCGCTGCAAAAGCCCGGTTGAACTCCGATCCCTCGAACAGTGGTATCTGAAAATCACCGACTATGCCAAGGAACTCCATGACACACTCAAGGATCTTTCCGGTTGGCCGGAAAAGGTCAGGACCATGCAGGAAAACTGGATTGGACCTTCAACAGGAGCCCATATCGACTTTTCCATCGCCGGAATGGACAAACATCTGACGGTCTTTACCACCCGGCCAGATACCCTGTTTGGAGTAACATTCGTGACTATCGCGCCTGAACACGAAGAGATGGAGAACCTTCTTTCCCGCTCTGACAACAGGGATTTGGCCCATGCATTTATCCGGGAAACGCTCCACAAGCGGACAACCGAAAGGAATACCGAGATCATTGAAAAAGAGGGTATCGACTCTGGGATCAGACTGATCCATCCACTGACCGGAGAAACCATCCCCCTCTGGATAGGGAACTTTGTTGTTTCAGGATATGGCACGGGCGTTGTCATGGGAGTTCCTGCCCATGACACAAGAGATTTTGAATTTGCCTCAAAGTATGGTCTCCCGATCAAAACCGTCATCTCCGACCCGGAAAAGAATCCGGCCGGATCACCGCTGGAAGCCATGACCGGCCCAGGCGTTCTTGTTCAATCAGGAAAATTTGACGGACTCCGGAATGATCTGGCCAAAGTTGAAATCACCAGACATCTCGAAGAAAAAGGGCTTGGTCGGTCTGTTACGACTTACAGGCTGAGAGATTGGGGAATCTCCCGACAGCGATACTGGGGAACACCCATCCCGGTGATCTACTGTGACACATGCGGATTGGTTCCGGTCCCCGACCAGGATCTCCCAGTCATTCTTCCGGACCACGTTTCTTTTACCGGCAAAGGAGGCTCACCACTGGCAGAGCACCCCTCCTTTCTCCATGTCAAATGCCCGAAATGCGGCGAAGATGCCAAAAGAGAAACCGACACGATGGATACATTCATCGACTCGTCATGGTATTTCCTCAGATTTACCGACCCCAAAAACACCCAGTTGCCCTTTGATCGACAGACAGCTGCACACTGGCTCCCGGTTGACCAATACGTCGGGGGAGTGGAGCATGCCATCCTGCATCTTCTCTATGCCCGTTTTTTCACAAAGGTCTTAAATGATCTGGGTCTGTCCCCTGTCAGGGAACCATTCGACGCCCTCCTGACCCAGGGAATGGTTTTAAAAGATGGAAGCAAGATGTCGAAATCAAAAGGCAATGTCGTCGATCCCGATTTGCTCATTGACCGCTATGGAGCCGATACGGTAAGGCTGTTTACCCTTTTTTCCGCGCCACCTGACAAAGATCTGGCATGGGATGACAAGGCGGTCGAAGGAGCTTTCCGGTTTTTGGGGAGGCTCTCCCAAAAATCGCAGGAACTCGTTTCCCACCCCGGGTTCCTGCCAACCAGAACCCCACCCGCCAGCCTTTCACAAGAACTGCGACTTGTTCGGACCAAAATCCATGAAACAATCCAGGACGTGACAAGGGATCTTGACGGGGATGCACAGATGAACACCGCCATTGCCCGACTAATGGAGCTCCTGAATACACTCTATTCGATCGACCTTCAGAAAGGCGCTGACGAACGAATGGTCCTGCAAGAGGGGTTACAGGTCACATCCATGTTGCTGTCCCCTTTCGCACCGCATCTTTCCCAGCATCTCTGGAACCTGCTTGGCGAAGAAGGACTTGTTGCTGATGCTCCCTGGCCAGAACTGGACCAGTCGGCCCTGGTGAGGGATGTTGTCCCGTTCATCATCCAGGTCAATGGAAAACTGAGGGCAACACTCATGCTTCCTCCATCCACAACAGAAAGTGAGCTCAGGGAAACCGCCCTCAATGACGAAAAGGTCATCCGGGCCATTGAAGGCTTCCAGATCAAGAAAGTCGTCCATGTTCCCGGAAAACTCATGAATTTTGTCATAGGACCCGGATAATCCCTTGAGACACTTTCTCTGGCGAATGAGCTTTCTGATCCTTTATCTGGGAACCCTGGGCGGTTGCGGATATCACCTCTCCAACCTGTCGGGGTTGACCCACCTCCCAAATGCGAGACACCTCTCCCTGGGAAAGCATGTGACAATGTCTGTCCAGTCTTTTCATAATGCAACCGTTTTCCCCCTGATTGAAACCCAGGTCACGCAGCTTTTGAAGGATGAGCTTCTGAAGGTCTCCGGCATCACACTTGTCAACAACCCAAAATACGCGGACCTTGTGTTATCGGGATCGGTTGTCAATGCAGCTGAAATCCCGCTTGCCCTTTCATCGACCCAGGGAATTGAACAATACCTTGTCGAAATTGTCCTCTCTGCAAAAGTCACCGGATACGACGGAAAAGTGATATGGCAAGGCGGATCGATTATTGGCGGAGCGCCAATGTACGTCAACAACAACCTTGCCATCTTCCAGCAAAACCAGTCCTATGCCATGAACGAAGCCTCCCAGTCGGCGGTTACCCGTCTTGTCTCCTCCATGGCCCACAACCTGCAATCGGCAACGTTCATTATCCCGAACCAGTCTCTTTCCCAACCCCTCTCCCCCCAAACACCTGGAGGGATGGCCAGCCCATTTCCCAACGCACCAGGTGCTCCTGGCGGCATTCCGCAACAGCCCGGAGTCCCTGGCGGGATTCCTCCCGGAACCATCCCATGATCAGGTCATCTCTTGAGCTTCTTCAAAAAGAGCCCCCATCATCGCCTGTCATCGCACTCATTCCCGAAGATGCCCTCATCAGACAGGTTGTCCGCAAGGAACTTGTTCACCGGACCTTTCCCGGCTGTGATGACGACACCATCCTGATCAATCTTGAGGAAAAATCCGGTGGAGACATCCAAGTCGCTGACCTCAAAAGACTTCTTTTTGAACCCGCTCTTTTTGGCTCCAGAAGACTTGTCTGGATCGAGCAGGCAGAAAAAATCGAGGATCTGTCGCAGAAAACAGTGACCGGGATCCTTGAAGGGAGTTCCGCTCTTCCCCGTGCCCTGATCATCCTTGAACTCAAGGAAAAAATGGCTGAAGAGCTCTCGAAAACGATACCAGTTTTCAGAATGGGATGGTCCAGGGTTGCAGCCCAAAAAGATCAGGAACTCCAGAACTGGATTCTTGAACTGGGAAAAAAGAGGGGACTTAAGGCCACACAACAGGCCGCGGCCATTTTACAGCACCATTTTGATGGTCATCTGGGGCTTGTTGACCAATGGCTCGACAAAACGGCATCCCTGCTACAAGAGGAAAAGAGCAGTGAGAAAGCTCCCGTGATCACTCCTGAATTTCTCCTGCATTCGGAAGACAGGATTGAAGATCCCCTTCAAACAGTTTTTCATCTCTTCACAGGATGGGAAGAACAGGACAGGAGAATCCTTCTGGACTGGAAACGTTTTGCCGGGAAAAGCGGTTCCCCCTTGGGAATTCTGTCATTATGGCATCGACAGTGGAGACTCTACACCATCGGCAACATGCTTCTTTCAGAATCGGGGGGAGCCCAGACATTGGCCCAGATGGAAAATCTGTCACCCTACAGGGCGCGGAAAGTGATGGAAACGGCAGGAAAACTCAACGGGGCAATACTCAAGAGAGGCTATGAGCTTTTGACCGAAACGGATCTCCTCATGAAATCAGGAGCAAATGCAGACATTGCCATGGACAGGCTACTGCTTGGACTGTGGGCACTGTCCCCGAAAGGACAGAAACCCACAAACCAGCAAGGCGTCAGGAAAGTGCGTTGACCTTGGTCGTCAGCCTGGAAATCTTTCTTGAAGCGGCGTTGCGATGAAGGATGCGACGGTTGACCGCATGGTCAAGAACCGGAACCACCTCACTCAGAAAAACAATCGCTTCCTGCTTTTTGCCTTCGGAAACAGCCATCTCGACCTTACGGGCCATCGTCCTGATCATCGAAATTGCCTGACGATTGTGATTTCTTCTTTTTTCATTTTTGCGAATGTCTTTGATCGTAGCACTATGGGATGCCAAACGTACCTCCTTGAAAACACCAGACCCAACCGGAAACGGTGGGCCATTTCACCTGTCGCTTTGCCGATAGAAAAGCAAAAAATCTTGCGATCAACCAATCGGAGACCGCCCATCCATCCTGAACTCAGACGGTATCAAACGGTATCGGTCGCAATCTCCGAGACAAAAGACACGAAATCCGAAGATGCCATTCTATTTGAAAACCTAAAACATTTCAACAAACCTGCGCCAGGGGCACTATGACTGAAAGAACACAAGAGCCCAGGCAACTCGGGAAAAAAACCGGATCGGTCTCCATCGCCACACTGATATCGAGAGTTGCCGGATTTCTGCGGGACATGTTTATCGCAGACCGTTTCGGGACCACGTCTCTCTCCGACCTTTTCTATATTGGATACAGGATCCCCAACATGCTGAGAGAGCTTTTTGCCGAAGGAGCCCTCTCATCCGCCTTTATCCCCTCCCTTTCAAGAACACTCTCCACACAGGGGACAAAGGAAGCATCAAGACTGTACACGGCAGTATTTTACCTTCTCGTCATTATTCTTGGTGGCGTGATCCTCCTGGGAGAGATCTTTGCTCCGCAGATCCTCCGGATACTTGCCCCGGGCTATGCACTGGATCCACATTCGAGAACAACCGGAATCACCCTCATCAGGATCATGTTTCCCTTCTTGTTCTTCATATCCCTGTCTGCTCTCCTGATGGGCATCCTGAATGTCGAAAACAAATTTTTTCTGCCGGCCCTTTCACCTGTTTTTTTCTCTCTCGGGCTGGTCATCGGAATGATTCTTCCAGGGGGAATTACCGGTCACCATCCTGTTTATGGCCTTGCCATGGGCGTTATACTCGGCGGTATCTTCCAGTGGATTTTTCAATGGATCTTCATGAAGAAAAAGTCGATCGGGCTCGACTGGAGCCTCCCGTTAAAAGACGGCATCAGACACCCCGAAGCAAGAAGGGTGATGCGGCTGATCATTCCTTCGATCGGAGGCTTGTGGGTCATGCAGGGCAATCTCCTGATCGCAACCATTCTTGGTTCCTATCTTGCCAAGGGCACAATCTCTTCGCTCTATTACGCAATGAGACTCGTCCAGTTTCCCCTGGGACTCATAGGAGCAGCGATCGCAACGGTCATACTCCCCATCCTTTCAAAGCAAAGCCTTGAAGAAAATGCCCAGGAAAAAAGCCTGCATACCCTCAAGGATGGGTACCGACTTTCGCTCTACTTCATGCTTCCCGCGACAGCGGGACTCCTGGCATTGGGAGAACCACTCATCAAAATAATCTTCCAGCATGGATCATTCAGCGAGAGAAGCTCCCATGAAACTCTTCTGGCGCTTTGGGGGTATGCCATAGGTCTCTGGTCGTTTTCAGGGGTCAGGATTCTGGTCCGCATCTACTATGCAGTCCAGAACACACGATTCCCCGTCAAGGCCGCAGTTTATGGACTTCTGGCAAACATTGCCGTATCGGCTCTCTTCCTCAGGTCCATGGGAATCATTGCGCTTGCCGCCGGAATAACCATCGGCTCGATCGCCAATCAGCTGGTTCTTTTCTATGGCGCAAAAAAGATCCTGGGAAGATGGCCCTGGCCAGTCTTTGAAAACCTCATCCCTGTTGCAGGATGGTCTGTTGCGCTTTTTGTTTTCGAGTCTTTCCTGTGGAAAAAAGCCGAAACCATTTTCTTGACTCCGGGTCCGGCACTCATGGCAATGGAGATCCTCATGCTCATCCTTGCCGGAGCAACATTCTATATCGCAGGAACAATCTTCTCCGGTGTGACGGAAGGCCATCTGCTTCTTTCCGGAAGCCGCTCTCTTCTAAAAAGAATCCTTCGAAGAAACGGTTGACAGCATCCGTTCCCTGTAACTTGACTGAAAAAGATAGTTGGACCAGGAAGAGGGCATTTCAGAACGGAGGGACATATGCAGAAGGATCGCAGGAAACCAGTGCGGACGGGCGGCTTTTTTCAAGAGTTTCATTCCGGCCTCGTCCGGAGTCTGCCCTGATTTGAGATGATTGCATTTTTTACATGCGGTCACGATATTTTCCCATGTCTTTGCTCCACCGCGAGCGGCAGGAAAGACATGGTCAAAGGTCAGGTCATTTTTTTCAAAACGCTTCCCGCAATATTGGCAGAGATAACCGTCGCGGGCGAAGATCGTCTCGCGTGAGAAGCGGACCATCTGGCGAATCTGATGGAAAGAAACCATCCGGTGAAGCCGGATGACGGAGGGAACCTTCATCGCCATGGAGACAGAATGAATTTCTCGGTCAAAAGTCTCCACAACCTCGACCTTCCCCTGAAAAATCAGGGTAACAGCCTTTTCCCAGGAAACAATTTTCAGTGGTTCGTAAGTTGCATTCAAAAGAAGGGCCTGCCCGGACATCCGAACCCCCAGTCTCCTAACGCCAACAGCACCTGATCCGACGAAAATGTTTCAGAAAGACCCTCGGGACGGACAATGAACATTGAGTCGCCGAAGATACGGATGTATTATTCCATAAACAGGATTTTTCCTGCAAATCCTCCATGGGCAGATCTGGGGCAAAACATGTCTTTCACACCGATTTCATCCATTGCCGATTCTCAAAAATCCCTTTTCGGAATTGAAGCGGGGGTCCGACTTGTTCTTTTGCAGAAGGCCTGGGACCAGCATCTCCCCTCTCCGGTCAGGGACAACACCTATCCGGGAGCGGTCTCTCCAGAAGGAATTATCATCAGAACGTCCAGGCAGGTCTGGCAAAGACAATGCACTTTTCTCCTGCCGGAGATCCGGGAGGCGATCAAGGCCATCGCACCTGATCTCGCCCTTCTCCCGATCCTCATTCGACTTGAAAAGCCATTCAAGAAACCCTCTTTCAAAAAAAACAAGAGCATTGAACTCACCGAGGAGCTCAGGGAGCAAGCCATGAACATCAGCAATCTGTCCAATGATCCTCAAATCCGCAAAGCCTGTTACCCGCTTATCCTGAAATCCCTTCTGACAGGAAAAAAACTGGGATTTCCCTCCATTTTGGAGAAAACAGGGCCGTCCACCTGAAGATTTCCTCCTGGGACTATCTTCCCGAACTCTTGCCCTCTCTGGTATGATAGAGAACCCAGACAGCCTCCGGAAGAGCCGTATCATTAAACAAGTTGCCATTTTTCCCATCATTGCCCCGAGAAAAATGCTTAATTCTTAATTAAGGAAGGATTGTCCCATTGCCAGAATCCAAGGAGCAGAATCCTGACGAAACAGAATCTGTCCAAGAAAACGAACCCCGTCGCAGGGCTCCCACTCCCATAAAGGTTTTCAACGCCCAAACCGGAGATCATCTTGAAGTTCCATTTCAAAAAAGGGTTTCAAGCCTCCTTCTGGAGCTGGGCATCGACTCCGAAACCGTTCTTGTCATCCAGAAAGACAGTCTTCTTTTGCCCGGTGACAGCATTGATCCCCGATTTGAAGTTGAAATCCGTCCAGTCATCTCTGGAGGATCAGGAAGATGAATTGTCGAGTCTGCAAAAAAAAAGCCGTCACCGCTATCCCGAGACACAATACCGCATTCTGTGCAGACTGTTTTGACCGGTATTTGATGGATCAGGTCAGAAAAACCATCAAGGAATTCCGGATGTTTGAGCCGGATGACCGCATTCTTCTCGCCGTTTCGGGAGGAAAGGATTCTCTGGCCCTTTGGGATATTCTGACAAGGCTCGAGCTTGATGTTCTGGGGTACCACCTTGATCTTGGCATTTCGGAGTATTCAAGAGAGAGCACGGAAAAAACCCGGATTTTTGCTGAAAAGCGAGGGTATCGGCTCATTGTTGAAGAAATTGAATCAGAAGCAGGAGCGACTCTTCCGGTGATCGCCGAGTCAACCAAAAGACCGCCCTGCTCCGCCTGTGGCCTTTCAAAACGCCATCTCTTTAACCGGGCCGCAAGACAATACGACCGACAGGTTCTTGCAACCGGACACAATCTCGATGACGAAGCCTCCCGCCTCCTGGGGAACATTCTTCACTGGCAGGATGGCTATCTCGAAAAACAGCTGCCGGCCCTTCCTGCGGAAGGGGGCCTCATCCGAAAAGTCAAACCACTGAACCGATTGACCGAGAAAGAAATGGCAACTTACGCCTATCTCAACGGGATCGATTATGTCATCAGGGAATGTCCCATGTCTGCGGACGCAAAACAGATCTTTTACAAAAAGATCCTGAATGATATTGAGAAAGAATCTCCGGGAACAAAACAGTTTTTTTACTTTGGATTCCTTGATCGTTCCCAAAAGATGTTTTCTTATTCCCCGGAGGCATCTCCCCCTTCCGAAAAATGCAGAATGTGCCATCAGCCCTGTTACACCGACATCTGCAGTTTTTGCAGGCTCAGGATGAAGCTTTCGCCGTTTCCTGACCCGGAGCAGTTTAATGGAACCCATCCTGATGTTATTTCCTTACACACTGAGGACTGATGGCCAGCCTTGTTAATTCTTTCAGCTACTCCCCGTCCCAATGGGGGCAGTTCGAAACATGCCACCGACAATACTGGTTCTCCCGTTACGGTTCATGGGGCGGGTGGGAGAAAAACTGCCATCCCTTGACCAGGGAGATCTACAGACTCAAAAAACTCTCCAATCGCTATCTCTGGAGCGGAAGCAGGGTTCATGAAGCCATATCCGGCATTCTCAAATCATTTCAGGCGGGGAATCCGATTGATCCGGAGCTGGAAAAACAGAAACTCCTTCAAAGGATGAGACAGGATTTCAGGGACTCGAAATCTCTTCCCCCTGGAGAGATTCCCCCAAAAGGGAGCTATCGCTTTGTTGAACACGACGACCAGGAGATGGCGATTATTGATTCCGCATGGAAGGAAATTGTCGAAAAAAGCGTCGTCGCACTTGAGAATTTCTTTTTGTCAGAACCATGGGAATGGATAAGATCTCTTGGTCCGGACTGCCTTTTAAGGACCGATGAAATTCTTGAAAGCATCCCATTCCAGACAGATGGAGTCGATTTTCCCGTTTATCTCTCGATTGACCTCGCGATCAACGACCCGGAAGGCTTGATTATCCTGGACTGGAAAACAGGAAAACCAAGTCCAAAAAGTCACCAGCCGCAACTGGATCTTTACGCCTATTACGCTGTAAAAAAACTCGATTGCCCTCCTGACAAGGTCAGGACCGGAGCAATCTACATTTCGAGCCCGGAGCGAAAGGTCACACTGGAGTATTCTTCCGGCAAAATCATGGAAGAAACGCATGCCCGCATAGAAACCCACACAAGAACAATCCTTTCAAAAATCCAGGACCCGTTCAATGGCATAGCCAACAAAGACGAATTCGCCCCAACCCCAGGAGCTTACTCCTGCAAGAGCTGTTTTTTTAGAAGGGTTTGTGAAAACTCATACTAGCCCAATGCCCAATCAATCGATACAACTCCCCCAACCCAT
>JAKBTA010000004.1 GCA_021844645.1 Nitrospirota bacterium | reverse complement strand
CAGAAGGTCCTGCTGGGAAAAACACTGTTCTTTGACCCGAATCTTTCGGCCAATGGCCGGATCAGTTGCGCTTCCTGCCATGTTCCCTCCAGGGGTTATGCCGATCCTCGTCCTGTTTCGATCGGAGTCGGAGGAAAACATGGTACCAGAAATGCTTCATCAGCATTAAACGCTGCTTATTTTTCCCGTCAGTTCTGGGACGGTCGTGCCGGCAGTCTTGAGGAGCAGGCCATCGGTCCACTGACCAATCCTGTCGAGATGGCGAATACTTCTAATAGAAGTGTTGTTCGCAGACTGGAAAAAAAGGCTCATTATCGCCGAGCTTTTCAGGAGGTGTTTGGCGGGCCGGTTTCAATCGATCGTATTGCCAAGGCTATTGCGGCCTACGAGCGGACTCTGGTGACACCCATGTCGGCCTATGACCAGTTCATGATGGGAAACAAGTCGGCTCTGACGCCTCAGGAAAAGCGTGGCTTTGCTCTTTTCAAGGGCAAGGGAAGATGTGTTTTGTGTCATAATGGTGCATTGCTCAGCGATCAGGGATATCATAACCTTGGTGTGTCCGGATCAAAGGATGTTGGACGGTATGCGATTTCTCATGATCCTGTCGACAAAGGCCGTTTCAGAACTCCCGGGCTCAGGAATGTTGCCCTTACGGCTCCATATATGCATGATGGATCTGTGAAAACCTTGATGGATGTTGTTGAGTTTTACAATCAGGGTGGTGGGAGGAGTGCTTATCCCAAAGACGCCCTCTTGATCCCCCTCCATCTGTCCAAATCGGATGAGAGGGATCTCGTCGCGTTTCTGAATGCACTGACAGGCGAGACAAAGCATGAAATGTCGATGAAATAGTTTTTGCAGTTTGGTTTGAATGTTTTTGACAATCTTTTAAAACTGGCCATGATTAACGACTGAGGAGGGTTCAATGTCTCAACTGATCGGAACTGCAGCGCCTGATTTTACAGCTCAGGCGGTTATGGGTGATGGGTCCATCAATGAAAAATTTCATTTTTCTCAGTACCTGAAGGGTTCTATTGGTGTCCTTTTCTTTTGGCCGCTTGATTTTACTTTTGTGTGTCCCACTGAAATCATTGCCTTTGATCATAGGCTTGCCGAATTTGAAAAACGTGGCGTAAAGGTTGTCGGTGTCAGCGTTGACTCTGTCTTTACCCATGTAGCATGGAGAAATACACCTGTGGACATGGGTGGGATAGGCCCTGTGAAATTTCCGATCGTGGCGGATCTTTCCAAGTCCGTTTCTCGAGCCTACGGGGTTTTGTTAAACGATGAGGTGGCGTTAAGAGGCACCTTTTTGATCGATGCGAAAGGGATGATCCGGCATCAGCTTGTCAATGATCTGCCTCTTGGAAGGGAAATTGGTGAAACACTGCGAATGGTGGATGCGCTTAAGTTTCATGAAGAACATGGTGAGGTTTGCCCGGCCGGATGGCAAAAAGGGCAGGATGCCATCAAGGCGACAGAAGCAGGTATCAAGAGTTATCTGAAGGACCATGCTGCTTCATTGTAGTTTTGGTGACAGTGTTTGTTCAGGATGGGGCAATCAGGCGCTTTGGGCCTGGTTGCCCCATTGTTCTATCGTGAAGCCTGGATCTGACTAATTGGTTGGTTTGCTTTTTTCGATAACCAGGGAAGGTGGTATTGCTTGGCTTACATGACAACGACAGGCGGGCAGTTTTCAGAAGATACTGCTGCTATCAACTCCTATCTTGAAAATATAGACGTTTACCTTGCGAAATGGCCGATTCCGGAATCACCTGAAGTCTCAGCACTTCTTGAAAAGCCTTCTCTGGACGAGCCGGAGAAAGAGGCTCTCCTGAAAGGATTTGATGAGGCCTTTCTCCGGCTTCAAAAAGAGATGAATATGAAGAGCCGGGACTTGATCGTCCTTCATCCCGGGACGCCTGGCCTCAATGAGCTTCTTGACCGTTTTGCTCCTTGTCACACGCATGATGATGAGGAAGTTCGCTATATCATTGATGGAGAAGGGGAATTTGGCTTTGTTTTCCCCTCTGGGGAACAGGCACTGCTAAAAGTGGTGCAGGGAGACTTCATTCGCATCCCCAAAAATACGGAGCATTGGTTTGTGCTGACGCAAAGCAGGCGAATCAAGGCGATCCGTTATTTTTCGGACACATCGGGATGGGTTCCCAAGTATACCGCTTCAAAGGTCAGAATCTCTTGAAAGCCCGGGACTTGATTATTCGAGTGACCTATCGGTTCCCGGCAGGAACAGATCTTGCAAAACTGGCAAGGATGGTTGCTGTCGGGCAGTCTGCCGGGACATGGAGTCCAAAGTACGAGGACAGGAAAGATCGTCTTTCCGGTCATATGGCGGAGATTATCGATCTTGTCCCTCATGAATCGGGTGGGGGACTGGCGGTCATTGACTACCCCGTCTCCAACTGTCCTGATTCAACCGGATCCTTGCTCACAGCCATCATGGGGAAGTACTCGATGGCGATTCCGATGAAAGTGATCGATCTGGTCCTCCCGGAGGGCTATGGTGTTCCCCCCGCTTTTGGTATCGATGGAATCCGTCGCTCTCTCGGAGTCTTTGATCGTCCGCTTTTAATGGCCATCTTCAAGCCTTCTCTCGGTTTGACAGCATCTGAACACGGCGAGATCTTCAGGGAAGCCGCTTTTTCCGGAATCGACCTGATGAAGGATGACGAGATCCTTCCGGATATACCGGAGTGTTCAGCCCTTGATCGACTTACCACTGTGCGCACTGTTGTCGATGAGATCTGGAGGACTCAGAAACGAAGGGTTCTCTATGCAGTCAATCTTTCTGGCCGCGCAGATGAGATTCTTCGAAAGGCGAGAGTTCTTGTTTCGGAAGGGGCGAATGCGTTGCTTTTGAACGTTCTGTCTTACGGGTATCCTGTTTTGGAGGCGTTGGCAGCGGATCCTCTCGTCAATGTTCCCATTTTTTGCCATCCGGCCCTGTCGGGTGTGTTTACCGGCCCCTCCGATCACGGTTTTTCTTCACGTGTCGTTCTTGGAACTCTTATGGCCCACGCCGGGGGGGATGCTGTGCTTTTCCCCACCCGTTTCGGAAATTTTCCCGTTTCCCCCGAAGAGGAGTCCGCCCTGGTCGATACACTTCATCGATCTTCGGTTTTCCCCGTCCCTTCCGGTGGAGTGACCCCGTTGTCGGTTCTTCCCTTGTGCCAGACGTACGGAAAAGAAATAATCATCAATGCGGGTACAGCGATCATGGACCATCCGGAGGGGGTTTCGGCCGGTGTAGGGGCATTCGTAACTGCATTGTCAGACGCCGGATGGAAGCAGGAGTCTGCATTGCCTTTTCAAAAGAGGGGAGATTAGGACACGATGTCGGACAAGTGGGTCGTCCTTTGCGATTTTGATGGAACTATTACCTTTGATGAGACATTCGTGGAAATCCTTACTCGATTTGCCCCCGACCTTTCATCGGAGCTTATTCCCAGAATGTACAACTTGAGCCTGACCCTTAAAGAGGGGGTTCGCACGATTATGGAATCCATCGAGAGCATTCATTATTCCGAAATGCTTGAAATGATTTCCAGGGCTCCCATTCGAAAAGGCTTCAATGAAATGCTTGGGATGATGTCCTCGTGTCAGATTCCTTTTCTGATCGTAACCGGAGGGGTGTCGGAGTTTGTCCGGGCGGCACTCAAAGAGAAACCCGAAGGGGTTTTGTCCATTTACGGGATGACGGTTGACTATTCCGGCCCTTATTTGAAGGTTGACTCGCCTTTGCAAAGCGACTCGGAGCTTGTCTCAAAGGTTCGTCTTCTGGACCAGTTCCCGGGAGCCCGTTCCGTTTGCATCGGAGATTCTGTAACCGATTTGCAGCTGGCTCTCCGATGTGATTTTGTGATTTCCAGAGGAAGATTGTCCTCCTATCTTTTAGAGCGGAATGTTCCGTTTTTTCCGTTTGAGGATTTTTTTGATGTGTCCAGAATTTTGGAGAACCTTATTTGCAAACCTCAATGGAGATCTCTTGAACGATCCTGACTGGAAACTTAAAAAGACTGACTTGATCAGGGTTGCTGCCCATTTTTATCAGAAGGGGTGGATGGTCGGGACCTCTGGAAATTTATCGGTGAGGGTTTCCCCCGATACGTTTTTGATTACTGCAAGCGGTCGCCCAAAAGGTTTGCTTTCTGAAGACGATCTGGTCGTTATCAGGGGATTGGGGAGATTGCCGGAGAATTCTTCTGAGCGTCCAAGACCATCGGCCGAGGTCTCGATTCATCAGGCGGTCTATGCCTGTGTGGATGATGCGAATGCCGTTTTTCACATCCATTCGGTTGAGTCGAATATCGTATCGGAATGGGCAGTTGACCACTCGCTTCTCTTGCCGCCCCTTGAAATGATCAAGGGATTCGGAGTGATCGACCCATCTGTGGGCTATCGGATCGATCTCCTGGAGAATCATCTGGATGTTTCCAGAATAGCTCTTGATCTGAAGGATCTCCTCTCTGATCCCGTTCGGGTGAGTAAAAATCATCTTCCGGCATTTCTGATCCGTCATCACGGTTTGACGGTTTGGGGTAGGGATGTGATGGATGCATTTCACAAAATAGAGCTCCTGGAATATGTTTTCCGGTTTATGGTTACCTCAAGGACAACCGATCCAGCGCTATCTTCAGGTTCAAATTGAGTATGAGTATAAATTGCGACGTTCTGGTCGTCGGAGGAGGAATATCGGGTATCGCTGCAGCCATGGAGCTCCATAAGTCGGGAAAGAAGGTTCTTCTCGCTGAAGCACGTGGATATCTTGGGGGGGCGATCCGGACGGTTGAGGATAGCGGCTACCTGCTTGAAATGGGGCCGAATTCAATGATGCTGGGGACAGAAGATCCAATCAATGTCTGGCTTGACCAGCTTGGGCTCTCAGGCAATCTTTTAAAGGCTTCTCCCGATTCACAAAACAGGTATGTCTGGATTCGGGGAAAGTTGTTTCCCGCTCCATTATCCCCTTCTTCTTTCCTGACGACACCCCTTTTTTCCCTCAGAGAAAAAATACGTGTGGCTCAGGAGCTATTTATTCCTCAAGGTTCAGGCTTGCCGGATGGTTCAGATGAAACAGTCGGTCATTTTGTTCGCCGACGTTTAGGTGACGGATTCCTTGAGAAATTGATCGACCCTTTCGTCAAGGGGGTATATGCATCTCATCCTGATCTACTCTCGGTCGAGTCTGCCTTTCCTCTGCTCTCAAAACTTGAGAAGGAGCATGGGGGCTTGATTCGTGGGGCCATACATCTTTCAAGGACGAAAAGAAGAAAAGGAATGCCTCTTTCAGGTCCTTCTGGAGGGCTCTATTCTTTTCCGGGTGGTCTCGGAGAGATGGTGCGGGCATTTTCGGGGTATTTAAATGACGACTCTCTGATTCATGCAGAGTTGACCGAATGGCATCGCCTGCCTTCCGGAGGCTTCAAGTGTGTTCTTCTCCAGGAAGATGAGGCGATCGAGGTCGTTTGTAAAAAAATGATATTGGCGACATCTCCTTCAGATGCTGCGCGAATTCTTGAAAAGAACCATCCTGAACTTGCCTCTGTCTTGTTTTCGATTCCGATGGCTCCTGTGGCTATTGCCTACGTTGGTGTTGCTCGGGAGGCTTTGCCAGGTTATTCTCCCGGCTTCGGGGTGCTTTTTCCTACGAGTGAAAAGCGTAAAGTTCTCGGTATTATCCAGAGCTCGGATCTCTTCCCGAATCGTTCGCCCGAAGGAAAGGTCCTTTTGACCGTCTTCGCCGGCGGGATGCTCAGCCCAAAAATTGCAATGTCCTTTGACGAGGACTTTGAGGCCATTATTCTTGGAGAGCTGAATGCTGTTTTTGGACTGAAAGTCAAGCCGGAGTTTTTCAGAATTCAGCGTTGGGCTGAGGGGATTTCCCAATATTCCCCAGGACATGCGTTGAGGATTGAGAAGATAAGGTCTCTTACCCCTGAAGGCGTTTTCTTGGCTGGAAATTATTTGGGAGGAATATCTGTTTCGAAAACATTTTCCAATGGGGTTGAGGCAGCCAGGAGCTCTCTTTAGGAGGAATGTCTACCTGGGATATCCCTGGTATTCGAATGTGGACCTATCCTCAAGGCGAATAGTGGAGAGCTTTCCCGTTCGGTAACATCCTGTATCGACAAGGATGATCCCGTCCTGGACCAGACCCGCCTGTGGAACAATTGAATGACCTGAAATAACGATTCTCCCGTCATAGGATGGACAAAGCTTCGGTGGCCGAACCCAGAGACATGTGTGGTAGCCGGTAATCGGTTCCATCCTTTTGCTGCAAAGGTCAGTATCTCCCATCCTGGACCCCTGAACAGATGGCAATCCCCCGTGAACAATGATGTATTCCGATTTTTCCATAAACAGGGGCCAGCTGCTGATCCAGTGAATGAGGTCTTTCTTATCAGAACTCCGTGAGAGGGCTTCAAGGGTTTTTTTTCCCCCGAACTCGGGATCGGTGCATAGCGGATGGCTTTTCGGATTTTTCAGATGTCCAAGCAAAACCTCTTCATGGTTGCCCATGACGGAGCTGAACCAGCCGTCCCGAGCTCCGGAAAATAAAAAACGGAGCAGATCCCCTGTATTTTCTCCCCGGTCGATCACATCTCCAACGGCAACAAGATGATCCTTGCCCGGAGAAAATGAGATTTTCTCAAGGAGTCCCTCCAGGATGCGAACCTGTCCATGAAGGTCTCCTACGACGTATGTTGCCAATCAAAAGCCTCCTTGACCCCCATGGAGATGACGACCCTTCCAAACGGATGCCCGAATTCCACGAGGTCTATTGCCTCCGCGACATCTTCAAGCGAGAGGGTGCGACTGATTTTGACTGAGATCTTTCCGGCATCCGCAAGGACCTGACCTTTTTGAAGGATTTCTGCCTGGTCTCTTTTTTTCGACTCAATGTTGAAAATCCCTGGAGCGAGTGCCTGTATCCAGTGAAGAGTGAGATTTTTAACTTTTGAATGAATGGAGTCTTCATTTGAGAGTGGTTCTTCCAACAGCGTCACCATTCTTCCATATGGCGCCAAAAATGCGAGACTTCTTGAGGTAAATGGGCCTCCAAGTGTGTCCAGAATCAAGTTTGGGTGTTGTCCATTGGAGATTTCCAGAAATTCCTCTTCAAAATGTTCTGATGAAATGGGGATGGCGTCCTGTTGAGAGAGGATAATCTGTTTATTTTTGTTTCCCCGGACGGTTGTGAATACCCGTGCGCCTTCGGAATGGGCCAGTCGGATTGCCATCTGTCCCACCCCCCCGGTTCCGGCATGAATCAGAACCGTATCAGTTTGTTTAATCTGTGCCCTTGTATGAAGAGACTCCCATGCGGTGGTCAAGGTAAGGGGAACGCATGCGGCCTCTTCCATTGTGAGGAGGGAAGGTTTTTTGCAAAGAGAAATTTCGGGAACGATCGTGTATTCAGCAAATGAGCCGGGAGATAATCCAAATCCTCCGTGCATGAAATAGACCTGATCCCCAGGAGAAAATGATGTTACGCCCTTGCCAACCGCTTCAACGGTTCCAGCCCCTTCACATCCTGGCACAGCAGGAAGGTTCTCGGGAAAGAGGGACCCTTTTTTCCGAAGCTTGAAGTCAATGGGGTTAACGCCTGCTGCGTGGACACGAACGAGAACATCCCCGGGTGATCTGATTTCGGGGATGGGGAGATCGTCGAGGGAGAGCGCCGACGGATCTCCCGATGAATCATGTAGTCTAATCGCCTTCATGCGACACCCGGAGACGGCTCTGTGTCATTTTCAAAAGTGATGGTAGCCCCGGGCTCATCCAGCAGGAATCAGACTCGATATTGAACGGATTGTGTTTTTGATACTTGATGTCGCATCTGATACTGCGGAAGGCTCAAATCCGCAGTGAACCATGCAGTCCTGGCATTTGGGATTACCGCTTTTGTGGCCGTACTGGTCCCAGTTGGTGGTATCCATAAGCTCCTTGAAGCTTGAAGCATAACCATCGTTCAAGAGATAGCAGGGTTTTTGCCACCCCAGAACGGAATAGTTCGGACTCCCCCATGGAGTACAGTCGTAATCCCTTGCGCCTTCGAGAAAATCCAGGTAAAAGGGGCTGTGATTGAAGTTCCACTGTTTTGTGTTTCCTTTTTCATGCATTGGAGCAAAGATTTTCTTGAAAAACTCTTTGGTCCTCTCCCGTCTCAGAAAATGAGCCTGATCAGGGGCCCATGCATAGGAATAGCCAGGGGAAATCATCATCCCGTCCGTCTTGAGCGTGGAGACAAAATCAAAAAATCTGTGAAGGTCTTCCGGGTTTTCCCCCTCAAAGACCGTCGAATTCGTTGTGACCCTGAACCCTTTTGACTTGGCATCCTTGATTGCCCTGACTGCAACATCGAATATGCCGTTTCGGCATACGAGACGGTCGTGGTCTTCCTTCAATCCGTCAAGATGGATCGAAAGGGTCAGGTAGGGTGAAGGTTTGAGCCGGTGAAGATGTTTTTCAAGCAGGATCGCGTTGGTACAGAGGTAAACAAACTTCTTTCTTGCGACGATTCCTTCGACGATCTCACTGATTTCCTGATGGATGAGGGGTTCTCCACCGGCAATGGTCACGACCGGTGCGCCGCACTCGTCAACGGCTCTGAAGCATTCCTCCGGAGAGAGCCTCTTGTTCAGGATTTCCTCGGGATATTGTATCTTTCCGCATCCGGCACACTCAAGGTTGCACCGGAAAAGAGGTTCAAGCATCAGTACGAGAGGGAACTTTCTGCGTCCGCGCAGTTTCTGGCTAAGAATATATGAACCAACCTTGACGGCCTGGTGGATGGATATTGCCATTTTTATTTTCCGATCGTTTGTCTGTCAAAGGAATATAGGAGGCCCCAAAGGTCTTCCTTCACGGGAAGAAATGACTTTCTCGACCAAAAGGGCTATTCTCAGTATAGGTATCATATGAGGGCCTGATCGGGACTGTCAAGATAAAAGAGGCTTTGAAGACGGAATCCCTGATCGAGAGGCACCGGTCAAAACACTGTATCGGAAGGTGGAGGGCTGGATATGGCACAACCTTTGGTTCTTGTGGGAGATATCGGCGGAACGAAAACTTCCCTGGCACTTTTTTCCCTTGCGGAGAGAAGCTCCAGGGAGCACTTTGTACCGTTATACCCTATGGTGTATCCCAGCAAAAGATATGACACTCTCGAGCCAATGGTTCGGGAGTATCTTGCCTGGGTTCATGGTCGTCTTGCCGGAGATCCCAATATTGTCGGTGCGACATTTGGCGTGGCGGGACCGGTGGTTGGCCGGATCTGCCGGACAACGAATCTCCCATGGATCGTTGATGCGGAATCGCTTGAGCGACTCGTTTCTGTTCCGGAGGGAAGCGTTTTCCTCCTGAATGATCTTGAGTCTCTGGCATGGAGCGTTGGTGGTGATCCGTTGATTCCCCTGGCAACAGTTCAGGATGGTGAGGCGGGCTTGCCTGGAACAAGGGTTCTTGTCGCTCCGGGGACAGGTCTGGGCGAGGCTGTCCTTTGTAGCAGGGATGGCGATTTCTTTGCCATACCATCAGAAGGGGGACATGCCGATTGGGCACCATTCAACAAGGAACAGTCACGGATTCTTGATTACCTGTGGGAGGAGTTTCCTCACGTGAGTGTTGAAAGGCTTCTCTCGGGAATGGGTATTGTTCGCCTCTATTCTTATCTGGCGAAGGATATCCCTTCAGGAAGCCGTCCTCTTCCCATCCCGGAAGGCGACCCACCGTCAGATCTTCCCGCTCAGATTTCGCACAAAGCCATTGATGAGAAAAATCCGGTCTGTCTGAAGGCTCTAGAGCTGTTTGTCGAGATCCTCGCCCAGGAGGCATCGAATATGGTGCTGAAGGTTCTGGCACGGGGTGGATGTTTCCTCGGCGGTGGCATACCGATCCGAATCAGGCCACTTTTGGAGTCCGGGATCTTCCGAAGGAGGTTTGTTGAAAAGGGACGGTACAGTGAGCTGTTGGCTAAAGTTCCGGTCTGGATTATTCTGGACCCCGAGGCTCCTCTTGTCGGCTCTGCTTTCTATGCGAGTCGCCATGTCCTTTCATATGGGGGGAAAATGGCATGACAGCAGGCTCTGATTCAACGCATTCAGCAAAGGATCATCAGGATCCGGGGATGATTCCCTCTTTCATGGTTTGGTCCACACCGGATGAGCTGGCGAGGGAAGGTGCTATTTTGTTCAGGGAGCTCCTGAAGAAGGATGTTTTGTCCAGAAATACCTCCGCTGTTGTCCTGTCAGGGGGAAATTCTCCGCGAGGGCTTTTTGGAGAAATGGGAAAGTTGCTCTCCGTTGGCTGCGAAGACTGGATTGGAAAGGTTGAATGGTTCGAGGGGGATGAGAGAATGGTCCCACCGACTCACCCCCGCAGCAACTTCAGGATGATCAGGGAAACTCTCCTGGATCCACTGGGCATTTCTCCGCACCGGATTCACAGAATCATGGGGGAGGCGTCGGTCATATCCGAGGAAGCGTTGAGATACGCTCATGAAATCATGCAGGTCATGGGAGCCCCCGGCCCCCATCTTCCTGTAATGGACTATGTTTTTCTGGGGATTGGGCCTGATGGGCATACCGCAAGTCTTTTTCCCGGAACCTTTCCTGAGCTTGAGCACCATCAGCTTGTTGTGAGCGCTCCGGCGACAAATGAAAGAGAAGCCCGGATCTCGATGGGCTACCATTTGCTGGCCCATGCCCGTCACCTGATTTTTCTGGTGATGGGAGAGGAGAAAAGGACTGTTCTTGATGATATTCTTCTCAGGATGAAGCCTTCACCGGTCCAGGAGCTCCTTTTACTCCGTGCGGAATTGGGCCAGGCCGCAACCTTCTGGGTCGACAGGTCGGCGCTTTCTGAAAATCTGGCTCGTGTGGTCAAGCTAATGTCCTGATTCTTGTCTGAATTCCTTTCGATAAACAATCAGTTTCGATAATGTGTTCCGGTCGATTTGTTGTGAGTTTTCTTCGATCACGGTGATATGGCCGGTTTTTGAAATCATTGCAGAACAGGAGTGTTAATTATGGGTGATGCAGGACGTCTTAATAACGATAACCTTGAGCTCAAGTCCATCAACACCATCAGGATGCTTGCGCTGGATGCCGTTGAGGCGGCAAACTCCGGACATCCTGGAACCCCGATGGGTTTTGCTTCCGCGGCATACGTCCTGTGGACGGAGTTTCTTCGGCACAATCCTGAACATCCGGAGTGGCCGAACCGCGATCGATTTGTCCTGTCAGCCGGACATGCTTCAATGTTGCTGTACTCCCTTCTCCACCTGACAGGGTATGGGCTTTCCCTGTCCGACCTGAAGAACTTCCGGCAATGGGGAAGCCTGACCCCCGGTCATCCTGAACACGGGCATACGATTGGAGTTGAGGCAACAACGGGACCTCTGGGGCAGGGTGTTGGCATGGGGATAGGAATGGCACTGGGACTTCGCCGTCTCTCCGCCGTATTTAATCGCCCGGGCTATGATCTTTTTGATAGCCGCGTTTTCATCGTCGCTGGAGATGGATGCATGATGGAAGGTGTTGCTCAGGAGGCAGCTTCTTTTGCAGGCCATCAAAAACTCTCCAATGTCATTCTCCTTTATGACAACAACCATATTACGATCGATGGTTCGACAAGCCTCGCGTTTTCTGAAGATGTTCCGGCAAGGTATTCCTCGATGGGATGGGCTGTGAAGCATGTTCTCGATGGCAATAACCTTGCAGAGGTTCGTTCAGCCCTTTCCTGGGCAACTGAGCCGTCTCTCCAGACGGAAGATGAACGCAATCGGCCCAAGTTTGTCTCAATCCGGACCCTGATCGGTTTTGGGAGTCCAGCTTATGAAAATACGGCGCATGCTCATGGAAGTGCCTTTGGTGCCGAGGAGGTCCGAAAAACAAAGATCAACCTTGGATGGCCAACGGAACCTTCCTTTCTTGTCCCAGATGATGTTCGGCAGGCTTTTCTGGAAAAAACAGGAAAGCGAGCCGCTTCTTACAAGACATGGGTGGATCTTTCTGTCCGCTATGCAAAGGCGTTCCCTGCTGAAGCCGCAGAGCTCGACCGATGGCGGCATTCGGAAAAGATTGACGGTCCTCTCAAAGAGGTCAAACCCTATCTTTCCGATCCAAAAGGAATGGCGACGCGACAGGCTTTTGGCGAAATCCTTCAGGGGGCCTTCAAGTCGGTGCCCGGACTCTTCGGTGGGTCTGCTGATCTTGCGCCGTCGAACAATACCCTGATCAAGGGAGAGCCAGCCTGTTCACCGGAGACACCGGCAGGAGCCAATCTCCATTTCGGAGTCAGGGAGCATGGTATGTCTGCCATCATGAATGGACTGGCTTTGACGGGATATTTCAGGGTTTATGGCGGGACGTTTCTGGTCTTCAGTGACTACATGAGGGGAGGAATGAGGTTGTCGAGCCTCATGAAGCAACCTGTCCTTTATGTTTTGACGCATGACAGCATTGCATTGGGAGAGGATGGGCCGACCCACCAGCCGGTGGAGCATCTTGTCGGACTTCGCTCGATACCTCGTATGACGGTTGTCCGTCCCGCCGATGCAAATGAGACACTGGCTGCCCTCGACTGGTTCTGGAGTGGCCATGACGGCCCTCTTTCCCTGGTTCTGACAAGGCAGAAGCTTCCTGTTCTCGGACAGATTTCCTACGCGGAGCTCTCTGCAGGTGTCAGAAAAGGGGGCTATGTTTTGAGGGAGACATCCCTGCCAGTGAAAATTGTCCTGATCGGTTCTGGCTCTGAAGTCTCCCTTCTTCTGTCCGTATCGGACGATCTCCTGGCACATGGTGTCGGAAGCAGGGTTGTCTCCATGCCATCGACGACACTCTTTGACCATCAGCCGCTTGAGTATCGGCGGTCTGTTCTGGGGACGGGAATTCCACGTGTTTTTGTCGAGGCACTTTCTCCCCTTTCATGGGCTCCGTACGCAAGTGAGTCGGATCTTCTCATCGGTATGACGGATTTCGGAGCATCCGCTCCGGGAGAGGTTCTCATGAAGGAGTTCGGATTTACCCGTGAGGCGATCATTAACCGGATAAAGGAGCAGTTCAAGGAATTGTTTTAGGAGAATGCTGCTCATAGTTTCTGTTCTACCGGCAATATTGTCTGTCTCAGTCCGACGTTATTCGGAATAACAAAATTTCTTGGGGGAGGTTTTGGTCTTGAGGGACATCGAATCCAGGGGGGATGGACCTCATTCTCCACCACCCCTTCTTTTTCTTGTTTTTGGCGCATCAGGGGATCTGACTCATAGAAAGCTGTTGCCAGCCCTGTATGAACTTCACCGCAAGGGGGATCTTCATCCAAAAACAAAAATTATTGGTATTGCGAGGAAAGAAAAAACAACACAGATGTTCCGGAAGGAAGCGGTCGATGGTATCCGGGCCTTTTCAAGACATTTGCCTGAAGATGAAAAAGATGAGCCGGATGATCTGAGGGATTTTCTTGAAAGGATCCATTACTTCCCATTGTCTTTTGAAAAGTCCGAAGATTTTGACCATTTGGCTGAATACCTCACGGACCCGGGGCTTTTAGAGGCGACCAATGGTAATATCCTGTTTTATCTGGCTACTCCGCCGAGTTTTTTTATTCCAATCGTTGAACAGATTGGCCGTATCCGTCCTCGACTGGACTCTTTTCCCAAGGCGGGATTCAGAAGACTGGTCGTGGAAAAGCCTTTTGGCCATGATCTTGTTTCTGCGAAAGCACTCAATGTTGCAGTCCTCAAGGTGTTTCGTGAGTCGGAAGTCCATCGCATAGATCATTATCTTGGAAAAGAAACCGTCCAGAACATCTTGATCCTTCGATTGGCGAATCCCGTTTTTGGTGCTCTGTGGAGCCGGGAGATTATCAGTTGTGTCGAGATCAGGGTCTTCGAGACGATTGGAATAGAGGGTAGAGGCGCTTATTTTGAGGAATCAGGAATCCTGAGGGATATGGTCCAGAACCATCTGTTCCAGTTGTTGACGCTGACTGCGATGGAGCCTCCTGTTTCCTTTGACGCTGACAGCATCAGAGATGAAAAAGTCAAGGTTTTGAGGGCCCTTGTTCCGTGGCGTAGTCAGAAACCTTCCGAGTCCGTCTTGTTTGGTCAATATTCTGAAGGAGGGGTTCTTGGTGACCCGGTTATGGGATATCGCCAGGAAAAGGGGGTTGACCCACTTTCGGTTGTTGAGACCTATGCCGCGATGAAGCTTGAGATACAGAATATGAGGTGGGCAGGGGTCCCCTTTCATCTCGTGGCAGGAAAGCGAATGAGCCGAAAGGCTACGGAAATCGTGCTTCATTACAGGAAGCCTCCCGTTGCACTCTTCCGACTGGCCGGATGCCACGATGATACCGAGAATGTCCTGACCCTGTCGATCCAGCCGAATGAGGGTATATCCCTGCGCTTCGGAATCAAGAGACCTGGATCACCGTTACGGATTGACCAGGCGGATTTGGCGTTTGCCTATAGCCAGATTTATCCGGAAGATCCACCGGAAGCCTACTCTCGTTTGATCTATGATGTCATGAAGGGTGATGCGACCTTGTTCGCCAGAAACGACGAAGTGGAAAAAGCCTGGATGTTCATGGAGCCATTTCTTTCATTGAAGCGCGATCCGATGTTTTATCCCGCCGGTTCGGACGGTCCTTTTGAAGTAGATGATTTTTTTTCCGTTGATCTTTCCTGAAAAGACTTCTATGACGATTGTTTTTCTGAGATCCATAAAACTTGTTATCCTTTTCACTTTCTGTCTGACATGGACGTTCCTTTCCGGGTGTGCAAGTTTTCCTGATGATAAAAACGGAGGAGTTATATGGCAGTCCTCCCCCCGGACTCCGGTATGGGTTTCCCATCAAATAGAGACATCACCCGGTCTTCTTTTTTTTGTTGCTAAAGGATTTTCCGGTCAGTCAAAAAAAGCGGCTTTTATGAAGGCACAAATTGCCGCTTATGGAAAGATATGGGAATGGTTTGCCCATAAGGGTGTCAGGGTCCTTCCGGAAGAGAGGCATGCTTACGAAGCCAGATGGTCAGGGCAGTCATCGTGGTCATCGAAATCCGTTTTTTCCCTGGAGAAATGCAGGCAACCCCTTTCGCCAACGGTTTGTGACGCCTGGTTCGTTCAAAGGGTAAGCCATCCTGAAAGGCGTGAGGCATGGGTTCTTGTCTCGGTTGAAAGGCCTCTTCTGGGAATGTTAATGGAATCTTTTCTCAAACAGGATGAAGACCGACTAAAAAAAATGCTGCTTCGTGACCGGATGATTGATCATCAGCTTTCAGTGGGCGAAGCCTTGCCGGCGATATTGGGTCTTGAAAGGAATCAATCTTCCTCGTCTCTTTTTCACTCTCAGACGCGGTTGCCATCAGCTGAACGAGACGCGCTTGAGCGACTTGATCAAAAAACCTTCGGGGAAATTTGGACAATAAGACGTTCGCTCACGCTGTCTCCATACAAGATTCCCCACTCATCTTTCATTGTTCCTGTTGGAAAATTTATAAAAGTTCCTTATCGATGGAAATTGTTTTTCCGAATGCATGGAAACGTTTTCCTTGTGAAAGGTGTTTCCCTCGATCTCTTCCTTGATCCCGCCCGACAGTTTCCTGATTTTCCATTCCTTTTCCTTTTTCCTCCATCCGGTTTTACTGAAAAGGAGGTTGTGTGGCCATACCAGGGTCTCTTTTTAAGTGCTGACCTGGCATTGCTGGAAAAAATCAGGAGATCCCCCTGGATCGACAAGAAGTGTGGAATGACCGATTCGGGAGGAATTGCCAACTGCACATTGAAAAAAATCCTGATTCTCCGGCACCAGGGAAAGATCTGTGTCCGCCCCTTTCCTGAAAGGGGCCATCCAATGCCTAAGGTTTTTCGTGGATTGACCTCTTGTCTCCCCGTCTCTTTTTATCACCGAAGGGAGCTCCATGGGTTCTCTCTCAAGATTGCGGTTGATCCCAAACTCGACTCGGTATTTCTCAAAAAACTTGTTGAGATGCTTAAGTCGAAGGGTTTCCTTATTCAGTCTGGGGGGAGGAATCGTTATTCTGGATCGATCAGGGTAATTTCAGTGAACAGGAAAAGCGTTGGCGGGGCAACCCTCTATTCCGAGTCACTGTTGTTTCGGGCACGTCTTGTTGATCAAAACGGAGTTGTTCGATGGGGCAGGACCATGGCAACCCGTGGTTTTGGTTTTTCCGGAAAGGATGCAGAAAGGGATGCCGTCGACAGAATGGTTGGACGGGTCGTGCGCAGTATGGATCAAACTGTCCGGATATACCATGATCCAATTGCTTCATCGTTTCTGGGCCGGTTGATTCCGATCAGGAATGCTCTGGTATCCTGGGTTATCAACCGATAGGGAAATGGAGACAGGATGATCTCTTCCGTAACGAATCCTTTGTCGTCAGATTCTGAATATGATGTGATTGTTGCCGGGGCTGGTCCGGGTGGTCTGACCCTGTCCTGTTTCCTTTCCATGCGTGGTTTTCGTGTCTTTTTGGTTGATCCTCGGGAATCACTGGCTCCTCTTGGCAGGGGAGAGCTGATTCAGCCACTGGGTCTGCGAATTCTTGAGGAACTGGGCCTTCTTGATGCTCTTTTGTCCGAGGAGCATGTCTGTTACGACAAATTTTGCTTTTTTGACTTCAATGGAAAGCCGATGATGGTTTCTTCTTATAGGGGAAAGGGGCTCTCCTATGAATGGGCACTTTCGATCGAACCTTATTTGCAGGATCGTCTGATGTGGAGGATGCTGGAGAATTCCCCTTTTGTCACCTTGCTTCCTGGAGGGCGCTACGTGGCCCATGAATCCCGGGAAAATGGTATTGATGTCATGATCGAGAGTCGTGAAGGACTGAAAACCATTCGAGGAAAAGTTCTTGTCGGTGATGATGGAAGAGACTCCCGCTTACGAAAGAACCTGAGTCTTCCCGGGTCCGTGAAGGAATATGCTGATTCTTATGTTTCCTGGTCATTTGACCTTCCGGATGGCGTCTCTCCTGATTCTGCGGCAGGTGATCCTGCTGCGCGTTATTATTTGGGACCAGGGGAGATTTTCTTTTTATTTTCAACTGCTCCACGCAAGCGCTTTTTTTTATACATGCTCAAGGATCGAAAGTTTGATGAATTTATTTCGAGGGGAGACGTCGACTTCCTTGCTAGAATCAGCCAGTGTATCCCTGGAATGGGCGATGTTCTGGTTGAGGCCGGTTTTCCTGGTGTATCCGCCTTGAAAGAGTGGGTTATCCAGAAAGTTGACCTTAAACACTGGGTAAAGGATCGTGCGGTCGTTATCGGGGATGCCGCTCATGCAACCAACCCTCATGTTGCGCAAGGGAGAAATCAGGCGATGGAAGATGGGAGATTGCTTTCAGTCCATCTGGAAGCAGCTTTTTCTGGTTCGACAACATCTCTCGCCGAGGAGTTGCGGCGATTTGAGACTATCAGGATTGAAAGGACAGAATGCCTACACCATCTTGCAGACGAAATGTGTCTTGTCTGGAACTCTGACAACCCACTTATTGTTTGGGGACGTGAGCGTGTTTTCCGGGGGATATCCAAAACGCCTTCAATGAACAGGAAAATTGTCCGGACAATTTCGGGAGAAGATTTTCTTCCGCTATCTTTGCTCGACCGAGCCAGAGCTTTTTTGAAAGGCCTTTTTGCCTCGATTTGTCTGGTAATCATTCTTGGAGACTGGACGTAATCCTGATTGTCCTGTTTGCCATCGGTTCTTGTCATGCAACCCATTCGAAATGCTCCGGCACTTTCTCTTGTGGCTGATCTTGTTTATAATCAAAAAATGAGTTTTTATTTTTGGTGCCAGAGGGGGCAAGTGTCTCATGCTTTTTACGATACAACAGAAGAAGGGATTTGAATTTGATGCAGGTTGATGTTGAGAGTGGTTCAGGTGTTCTAAGACGATACAAAGTCAATATTCCCGGAGAGGATGTTACCAAAAAGGTCAGTGACAGTATCCGTCGGGTTAATGGTCAGCTGAAGGTCCCCGGTTACAGGCCCGGCCATGTTCCGGAGTCCATAGTCCGGCGCAACAGGGATATCCTGCGCTCGATCCACTCTGATGTTCTTGATGAGCTGCACCGCAATGCGATGGATGAGCTCCTGACAGCTGTCAAGGGAACGATTGTCCATCTTTCTCCAGATCAGGTCGTTCTTGACTCGAAGGCAGAGAAAGAGGGGTTGCTCCTGACCGGAGAAATTGAGGTTTTCACTCTTCCGGAAAATGTCTCCCCCTATGGGGTTGTCCTGTCCCCGGAAGAGAGCCTGGACGTCTCGGATCCTGAGGTCAATGCTGAGCTTTCCCGCTTATGCCAGATCCTGTCATCGGAGTTTGACCAAAATCTTCCATCCGATACAACGGTTGCTGCGGGAGATTTTGTGAAAATTTCGATGAAAACGTCGCATCCGGTGAGCGGAGCTCCTTTATCTGCCGAGCAGGTTGTCGAAGTAGAGGGAGAAAATATTCCGGAGGAGCTGAATCGGGCATTGACTGGTCGTTCCAATGGAGAAACCTTTGAAGCCATCATTCCTCTTTCCATCTCTGACCCGGCTTTTGCCAGGGGATCTCGCGTGGAGAGACTTCCGGCCACACTGACAATTCTTGAAATCCAGAGACGTATCCCTCTGACAATGGAACAACTTGTTTCCAGAATGCAGTCAGGTTCCGAAGAGAATGCTGTGAAGGAAGAAGATGTTCTGGCCGATATCAAGAAGACGGTATTGGCGCGTAAAGTGGTTGCGATGATTGACCGCAAGATTCGGGAATTGCGTAAAGAGGTCATCTCTTCCTGGGGGATTGCCGTTCCGGAGAAAAGGATCGCATATGAAATGCAGGAAATTGGTGGCAAGCTTTCAGAGTCTGAAAAAGAAGACCTGAAACAGCTGTTGCTATGGAGGATGATACTTGATGAGCTTGTTTTTTCCGAGCAGATTCATCCGGATTACGATGTTGTCAGTCGGGAGTATCAGCAGATTCTGAGTGCCAAGGGTGAAAAAATGGGAAGAGAGATCAATCGCCAGGCTGCAGACCAGGCATTGGAAAAAGCCCGTCGAGTGAAGATGGAAGAGATTATGTTGAGACGGGCAACCTTTGGTGGTAGTGAATTGTTTTTTGGCCAGGATGGATATTTTGATCGGGTTGGTTTTTCCAAATTTGGGATTCCAGCTTCTCCTCCCGTGGCGAATTCTGAGGAGCATGATCACGATCATGATCATGCAGGACATAATCACTGACAACAGGTTTTACCGTTTCAGGCAAACGAGCAAAAACGCTCAAACAAGACTAGAAGAGGTGCCCTTTATGTTGATACCGATGGTCGTAGAACACACCAGTCGCGGAGAGCGTTCCTATGATATTTATTCGAGGCTTTTGAAGGAGCGGATCATTTTTTTGGGAACTCCTATTGATGACAATGTTGCAAATCTTGTAATCGCCCAGCTGCTCTTTCTGGAGTCGGAGGATGCATCAAAGGATATCAATATTTACATCAACTCTCCTGGTGGTGTTGTAACCGCAGGTTTTGCGATCTATGACACAATGCAGTACATCAAGCCTGATGTATCAACGATATGTGTTGGTCAAGCAGCCAGTATGGGAGCATTTCTTCTTGCAGCAGGAGCAAAGGGAAAACGTTTCGCGCTTCCCAATGCCAGAGTCATGATTCATCAACCGCTGGGTGGATTCCAGGGACAGGCAACAGATATTGCAATTCATGCCAAAGAGATTCTTAAAATGAAATCTCACTTGAATGAATTGCTTTCCCATCATACCGGACAAAGTCTGCAGAGAATCGAACAGGATACGGAGAGAGACTACTTTTTGTCAGCAGATGAGTCAAAGGAATACGGTTTGGTGGATAAAGTCATGAGCTCGCATGGGTTATCAGAGACTCCTTCTGTCTAATGGTCTCATTTTATCGGAGGTGATTCTAAATGGCTGGTAAGGAAAAAAAAGACAAGTCGGATGGGAGCGGGGTGTCATGCTCTTTTTGTGGAAAGCCAAGGGAAGATGTCCGGAAGATGGTTTCCGGTCCTGGCGTCTTCATTTGTGATGAGTGTATTGATCAATGCTCCTCAATCATGTCCGAGACGTGGGAAGAGGAAAAAGAGCCATCTGGAGCAGCGCTCCTGAAGCCTGTCGAGATCAACCGGATTCTTGACCAGTATGTTGTTGGCCAGGAGAGGGCGAAGAAAGTCCTTTCTGTCGCAGTTTACAATCATTATAAACGCATTGCTGCCAATCAGAGTTCTGATGATGTTGAGCTCCAGAAGGGCAATATTCTGATGATTGGCCCGACCGGCACAGGGAAAACACTTCTGGCTCAGACATTGGCGAGAATCCTGGATGTCCCCTTTGCGATTGCGGATGCAACGACTCTGACTGAAGCTGGCTATGTCGGAGAAGATGTTGAAAATATCATCCTCAAACTTTTGCAGTCGGCAGACTATGATGTTGAAAAGGCGGAGAAAGGCATTATCTATATCGATGAAATCGATAAAATCTCCCGAAAGTCAGAAAATCCCTCCATTACACGGGATGTTTCCGGAGAAGGTGTTCAGCAGGCTTTGCTTAAGCTGGTTGAGGGGACCGTTGCAAATGTGCCTCCACAGGGAGGAAGAAAGCACCCCCACCAAGAGTTTATTCAGGTTGATACGACCAATATCCTCTTCATTTGTGGCGGTGCATTTATAGGATTGGATAATATTGTTTCGCAGAGAATTTCTAATAAAAACCTTGGTTTTGGCGCAGATATCAGGACAGTTGAGGATCGAAAGAAGGTTGGGGAGCTTCTGGTCAAATCTCGTCCGGATGACCTTCTGAAATATGGTCTGATTCCTGAGTTTGTTGGCAGATTCCCTGTCATGGCCGTTCTTGAGGATCTGGATGAAGAAGCATTCCTGCGAATATTGACAGAGCCTAAAAATGCGCTCATCAAGCAGTTTGAGAAGCTTTTTTCAATCGAACATGTTCAGTTGACATTCAGTGAGGCGGCTCTTAAGGCAATTGCCCACAAGGCCTTTGTCCAGAAGACTGGAGCCCGTGGGTTGCGCTCGATACTTGAAGAAGTCATGCTTGATCTTATGTACGACATTCCTTCTGTGTCGAATGTCCGGGAGGTTATTATTTCTGAAGAAACAATAAATGCTGGTGCGTTGCCAAAGATTGTCAGGGATGACTCTCCGAAAAAAGCTGCTCCTGGAGCCATGAGCGCCTGAGTCAACTTTTTAGGGGATGATTTTTCTTGGGGAACTTCTTGACCTGAAAAATGATGGGGGGGATGACTTTTCCGTTGATTGAAAGCTGGGTCAGACGGATATCAAATGAGTCTGGCCTGCTTCTGATAAGCGGAAATGCAACGATTCCTTCTCTTGAGTAATTGGGGAAGATCCGTGCAGGAGGAAGGTAGACTTGGTCTACCATTTTCCTGGTTCTGTTTAATCTCGCCATCGTTCCTGGTGCCATTGCTGTTCCCAGCAGGCTTGAAGAGAGTGCCTCACTGATTTCTGATCGGTCAAATGGCCTGGATGTCATGCTCCCGGGGAGTTCAAGATAGAAGTCCATTGGTTGATAGTCGATGAAGCTTTTTCCCTTGTTCGTAATTGAGACAACAAAAATTGTGTAGTCTGCGCTCATTACGGGGCTGTAGTAAGGTGATCCCTCCCGAACAAAATCCATCTGGATCGTAATGCCATCGAATGACTTTTTGTTTTCTGTGAATTGGTAGATGGCGTCTTCTGTCTTGAGATCTTTTAAATAGAAGAGTCCTGCAAGGCGATTAATGGCTGATGCGCCGATAAGAATGGCAAGTATGGCGATAAATCCCCATTGAAATGCTTTTTTCCAGTTCAGGGCCATTATTTCCATCCATGGTGAGCAGGTTTATGTTGTAGGTTATGGAAATTTCCGGAGGGATCTTCGAAGGTCCATGGAGAGAAATCATATCATATGTCAAAATTGATTCAATATAGAACTTTCCTCTGCTTCCTTTGTTTGCTCCTGACGAGTTGTTCGTCGATTCCGCGGCCAACGGATGAACTCTCCGGTTTGGTAATGTTTATGGGGGTTCGACTGGATCGCGAGGTCCGGATTCAGCAAAAGCCTTTTGATGCGTATGCTTCAGAGCGTTTTTCACGTTTTGCCCATTCAGCCCAGTTGCTCTCAGGGGAAAAACTCAGACAAGCTCAAAACAGCGAGTCGCTTCCTGCTCTTTGCGGAACAATACAATGTGAGTCAAGAGAGGCTCACTCTCTTCATCTGACCCATTTCCTTGATATTCATATATCGAAGGCATCAACGCCAGGAGCGCTATTCATGACGCTTTCCATATGGAAAGCAAGGCCGCTGACTCTGGAAAGAATGGTCAGTCGCCGTTTTTTGGTCACGGAAAGTGCTGCTTTTGATGCGCTTCCTTCCGCAATGGATGAGCTTTTGTCTGCAAGAGGGCTCTACTTTCCTCTAAAGGATATTCAACCAGAGTCCGATCCAGGAGAATCTATTTTGCACCTGATTGCGAGGGGGGAGACGGAGAGAGCCGTATCTCTTGGGAAAGCGAACATTAATAATCAGGTTGCCGTTCACTCTCCGGTCTTTTTTACTGGATATTTTGAGGCTCTTGTTTTGTCAGGACAGCCGGAAGAGGCCATTCGGATCGGTGAGATGGCGATTCACCTCAAAGAAGTGACGCCTCAGTTAATTGTTGGGCTGAGAAGGCTTGAAAAAGATCTTGGTCATCCGGGCAGAGCTCGCAGTGTCCTTTATCGAGGGCTCGCCGAGCTTCCTGACAGTGAGGTCCTGTGGTCTTATATTATTGAAGATCAGGTAAGACGGAACAACAGCAGGGAGGCGCTCAGACTTGCAGCGCTTTTCATGAAGAAACATCCGGGGAAAAAAATTTCAGGAAGAATGAGCGGTGCAATCTATTCTGCCTATGTTTTCTCTGATGAAGGGACTGCTGCTGATCAGTGGGGAGAAGAACATAACATCATGAAATCGAAAGGGGCTCAGACCGGATTGGCCAAGCACGCAATCTTGTTCCGTCTTCTGCAGAAAGGTCATTATGAGGATGTGGTTCTTTTGGCAAGAAAATGGATTCTCAAGGGTGAGACGCGTGCTGACATTTTTCAGGACCTGATGATTGCTGAAGGTGCACTGAATGAGCCAATATCAGAAGCACGCACTGCAAGAAATGCGATTGCTTCAGGTCAGTCGAATCCATGGATTCTGAACAGGCTGTCAGATCTCGCCGCAAGGGGTTATTAGCTTGCCTCAAGCCGTCAATCTGCCTAACTCCCTTACTGTTTTTCGAATTTTCCTGACGCCGTTTCTTCTGGGTCTGATTGTTTATGGGAAAATGAAGGAGGCTTTCTGGTTTTTTTTAATAGGAAGCCTGTCCGATGCACTAGATGGAATGATGGCAAGGTTGTTGGGACAAAAAACGGATCTGGGCCGATTTTTGGATCCGGCAGCGGACAAAATTCTGCTTTCAACGACTCTCCTGACGCTTGCCGTACTGGAAAAGGTTCCTGTCTGGGTCTCCATAGCCCTTGTAAGCAGGGACTTAATCATTGTTTTTGGTTTTCTTGTATTAAGGCTGGTTGATACACCTATCCCTATCAACCCAACTGGACTGGGAAAGGTTGCGACAACGCTCGAGATGGCTTATTTGTTTTTTGTTCTCTCCGGTCTTGCGGGATATGCATATGTTTCTGAAACAGATTATGTTGGTGATCTTGCTGTGGGGTTATCTCTTGTTTCGGGAGGTTACTACATCTCGCAAGGTTTTTTGTGGTATCAGCATTACAAAGCATAGAATGAGCTTCTGGAGGATATGATGGGGCAAGGAGTTGTTATCAGGGAGGTTATTCAGGATTCCCTCGGGGCACAGATTGGAATGGTATCAGGGGACCGCTTGATATCTATCAACGGTCAACAGATCAGGGATTTGATCGATATCGAATTTTATCAGGCAGAGCCTGAGGTTGTTATGATCTGGGAAAATGTAAAAGGTGAAAGGGTCGAGGTATCTCTGGAAAAAGACCCTGATGAAAATCTTGGTCTTGTCGCTGACCCTCCTCCGATCAAGAGGTGTCCCAATAAGTGCGACTTCTGCTTTGTGGACCAGATGCCTGAAGGTCAGAGAAAAACCCTTTATATAAGGGATGAGGATTATCGATACAGTTTTTTGTATGGGAATTTTATTACCCTGACCAACTTGTCAGAGAAGGATTTTCAGCGTGTCATTGAGCAACGCTTGTCCCCCCTTTATATTTCTGTTCATGCAACTGATCCGGATGTCAGAAAGATTCTCCTGAGAAATGACCATGCCCCCAATATTTTGGATATGATTGACAAATTGATCGCTGGTGGCATTCGGCTTAACACACAAATAGTTCTGATGCCAGGAGTCAATGACGGCGAAATCCTGGAAAAATCCATCAGGGATCTCTCTGCTCGCTATCCTGGTGTAAACTCCCTGGCCGTTGTTCCTGTTGGATTGACGAATCATCGGGATGAATTGCCGTCTGTCAGGTCTATTGATATGGCTTATTCCAGGAAAACTCTCAAGAGGCTTACTCAGATCCAGCAGGAGATGAATGAGCGTTTTGCTGATCCATTTATTTATCCAGCTGATGAGTGGTATATCCTCGCAGAAAAAAAATTTCCATCCATATCCCGCTATGGGACTCTTCCCCAGATCGGAAATGGTGTTGGAATGGTTCCTCTTTTTGAAAGCGAATGGAAAAAGTGGATAAGGCGACTGAAGTCCCAGGAAACTCCACCCCCTGCTTTCCCGTGGGTTATGGTGACCGGAAAGGCTTTTTCGGGAATTCTGAAGGCATTGACCCAACTTTTGGAGGACAGGCTTCCCTCGTGGAAGGGTGTGTTTGAAATCTGTGAGGTTGAGAACAGACTGTTCGGTTCGTCGGTCACGGTTGCAGGCTTATTGTCTGCAGGAGATATTATTGACGGGTTTAAAGCCTACAGGCAATTGCGGCCCAGAGAGCATCCACCCATTGCGGGGCTATTGATCCCCGATGTGGTCTTAAAGGCCGATTCAGAGGTTTTTCTTGATGATGGCTGTCTTGATGATGTCAGAGAGGAATTGGGGGTGCTCATCCATGCGGTTCCATCGGATGCAAGAGGGTTCTCTTACTGGTTCTCTCAAACGGTAAAATCCCAGGAATCGGAATGGCAACCCATGGTGCTTTCCCTGTGACAGAATCAATGGATCTTTTATTACCGGCTAAAATCAACTTGTTTCTCAAGATTGTCGGGAAACGATCTGACGGCTATCATGAGCTGATCACGAGAATGCTGATGATCTCCTGTTTCGATAAGCTTCATCTGAAACTGGAGAGTGGTGTTTTTACCGATCAGGAAGACTCTATTTCCTTCAGAGTTCGAGGAAGAGTGATCGATGGGGATCCGAACACCAACCTTATCGTTCGTGCTGCCCGATTGGTCCTGGGGAGATATACGACTAAACGACTTCCACGAATATCGATTGAGCTGGAAAAACATATTCCGGTAGGAGCAGGGCTGGGTGGGGGGTCTTCAGATGCCGCCGGGACTTTGTTGGGGGTTAATCGTTTGTTGGGCTCAGGTCTTTCGTTTGCTGAGTTGAGTGACATGGCATCTTCTTTGGGAAGTGATGTTCCCTTTTTTCTAGGAACGCCCCACGCATTGGGGTGGGGGAGGGGGGAGAAGATTTTACCTCTCCCGGCAGAGAGGTCTAAAATTGTTGTCCTCTGGAATCCTGGATTTTCTTTGTCAACTTCGCTGGTATACCGAAGTCTGAATGTTGGAGTTTCTGAAGAGTTGACAGAAGCTGCTGCAGTATCTAAGATTGAAGGTCTTTTGCGGCAGGATGTATACATGAACGATCTTGAAGCGGTGGCTTTCACTCTCCATCCGGAGCTTTGTTCTGTTAAGAAAAGTTTTTTGGAGTTTGGTGCCGATAAGTCCTTGATGAGTGGCTCCGGTCCGACTGTTTTTGGAGTGTTTCGTGACAGGGCGTCTGCGGAACAGGCGGTGAAAGCCCTTCAGTCGAAGTATGGTGGATGGGCTGATGCTTTTGAAACATTGGAACGTTCCCCGCTGTCATGATCTTTAATGCCATGCTAGTATGTGTTGCACTGGGGCGTCGACAAGCGGCAAGTCACGAGAATTTGGATCTCGCATTCCCAGGTTCGAATCCTGGCGCCCCAACCATATTGACCAAGGGAGATGTCTTGCTCAGAGCGTTTTTTATGTTTTGGGCAAGGAAAGTGTTTGCTGGTGCCGGGACTTTTTGCTCATTGGTTGGTTTCTGCTGAGATTGGGTATTTGTCCTGTGCTTTATATTTATTGCAGAACAGAAAGGTAACTCGTTGCGGGCCGTTAAGATTTTTTCCGGGAACGCCAATGTCCCTTTGGCTCTAGAGATAGCCCGCTACTTAAACACAAATCTGGGACAGGCAACTGTTACCTCCTTTTCCGATGGGGAAACAAGGGTAAGAGTAGATGAAAACGTTCGGGGCGACGATGTTTTTGTTATTCAGTCTCTTTCAGACCCGGTCAACAATCATCTTATGGAACTGCTTGTCATGATTGATGCTCTTAAGCGAGCATCTGCGCAGCGCATAACTGCCGTTCTTCCATATTATGCCTATGCCCGTCAGGACAGAAAGGACCAGCCCCGCGTTCCTATCACAGCAAAACTTGTCGCTGACCTGATCACTACAGCTGGTGCGACAAGGGCCTTGACGCTTGATCTTCATACGGGACAATTGCAGGGTTTTTTTAATATTCCGGTTGATCATCTGCACGGTACCCCAATCCTTCTTGAGCCGCTCAGGAAAATTCTTCTTTCGGAAAAGCTGGTTATGCTGTCTCCGGACGCAGGTGGGGTCGAGCGAACAAGAGCTTTTGCGAAAAGGCTGCAGGCTCCGCTGGCTATTATCGACAAGCGGAGGGAAGGCCCAAATCAGTCTCAGGTAATGAATATAATCGGAGATGTTGAAGGGTTCACTGCGGTAATTCTGGACGATATGATCGATACCGCCGGGACGATTACTCAGGGAGCACAGGCTGCCAAAGATGCCGGTGCACGGAGGGTTGTGGCTGTTGCAACGCATGCGGTGTTGTCAGGTCCTGCACTGGATCGGTTAAACCGTTCAGTGATTGATGAAGTGATCGTGACAAATTCAATTCCCTTGAACGGGAAAGAGTCTGTTTGCGAGAAGATAAGCGTTTATTCAGTGGGCGCACTTCTAGGAGAGGCGATCAAGAGAATTCACGACGATGAGTCTGTGAGTTCCCTATTTGTTTGAAACGGAGCTATAGGGTTCCGGTTGTTCATTGGAAACAGCAGTATTTTACCTTGGGGGAGTTATGCAGAATCCGGTTGTTGAAGCGAAGGTCAGAAATAATTCAGGTAAAGGTGTGGCCAGGACCCTTCGCCGAGAGGGAATGATCCCTGCCGTTCTTTACGGCAAAGGAAAGACCGTTTCCTTATCATTGACATTGAGCCATGTTCAGAAACTTTTTCATCGTCATGCGGGGTCACATGCAATCTTTCAGATCGAGCTTGATGGTGTGCAGTCAGATAAAACCAAGCTGGCCCTGGTCAGAGATATTCAGCGGGATCCTTTGACAGGTCGCATCCTTCATCTGGATTTTATGGAAATATCATCCGATGACCTCGTCAAAAACAAAGTTCCGGTCGAAATTGTTGGAGAAGTGCCTGTTGGAGTCAAAATGGGTGGGACGCTGGATCATAATGTCAGGGAATTGACTGTGGAGTGCCTTCCTGCTGTTATGCCGGATCATATCAAGGTAGACGCGTCCATGATGAACCTCAATGATTCGTTTCATGTCAGGGATCTTCCTGTTATTTCCGGAATCAGGATTCTTGATAACCCGGAAACAGTTTTGCTTCATCTTGTCCCACCAAGGGCTGAAGCTGTTTCGGCTCCAGCGGCAGGGAAGGCGTAAGTCTACTTCTGATGTCCCCGTTCAGGCCTTGTGCCATTGTAGGTCTTGGAAATCCTGGGGAGAATTATCGATGGACCAGGCATAATGCAGGGAAGATATTCCTTGATAATTTAGCCCGGGATTTAAATATTCCCCTTGCCCAGAGAAAAGACTCGATTCTATGGGGGGAAGGGATGGTAGACGGTCTCAGGGTCTTCCTGTCTTTCCCTGAAACTTATATGAACCTGAGTGGTCGTGTTGTTCCATGGATGAAGCAGAAAAATATTGATTTGCCAGAGAGGGTGCTCATTCTCTCCGATGACATCAATCTTCCTTCAGGAACTCTTCGTTATCGCGAAGGTGGTGGTGCTGGTGGTCAAAAGGGTTTGCTCTCGATAATTCAGGCTGCAGGATCTGATCGTATTGCCAGGATACGGGTGGGTGTCGGATCCCCACCACCTGGTGTTGATTTAAGTGACTATGTTCTGGGACAAATTCCTTCTTCAGAACGGGAGTCCTTTGTTCTTGCCTGGAAGTCATTCAGGGAGATGGTTGACCGCTGGTTGTTGTCGATGAGGAAAACTTCGGATGGTGCCTAGAATTTTTTGTACTGATTGGAGTTGTGTGTAGTGAGTTTCCAATGTGGTATTGTGGGGTTGCCCAATGTTGGCAAGTCTACGCTGTTTAATGCGTTGACCTCTGGTAGTGCCCAGGTCGCAAACTTCCCGTTTTGTACCATCGATCCTCATGTTGGGGTCGTTCCTGTTCCTGACCGAAGGCTTGATCGTTTGACTGAGATCTACAACCCCAAAAAAAGGACCCCAACTTTTTTTGAGTTTGTTGATATAGCTGGTCTTGTAAAGGGAGCCAGTCAGGGGGAGGGGCTTGGAAACCAGTTTCTTAGCCACATAAGAAGTGTTGATGCAATTATTCAGGTTGTTAGAATTTTCAATGATCCTGATGTGATTCATGTGCAAGGTAAGGTTGATCCAATTTCTGATCTCGAAGTGATTGAGACAGAGTTATTGTTGGCCGATCTGGCAACTGTTACTGCCCGGATTGCTAAATCTGAAAAGCTGTTCAGGGCGGGCGGGAAAGACGCATCTCTTCAAAAGGAGACACTGGAAGCCCTTCGACAGGCATTGGACCAAGGAGTTCCCGCCCGGATGGTTCCATCGCCGGAAGAGGCGGAATCCTTCAGGAAAAGTCTCTTTCTTTTGACTCAGAAGCCAATCCTGTATCTTGCTAATATTTCCGATGCGGGTGAGGAGATTCACTCCGACTCATATAAGAAGCTTGAAGAGGCTGTCAAGGCAAGAGGTGGAGAGTTGCTTGCCATTTCAGGCAAGATAGAGGCCGAAATAGCATCGCTTTCTCCCGCCGACCAGAAGGTATTTTTGGCAGATCTGGGCATGAAAGAGTCAGGTCTTGAACGACTCATTCGTGAGAGTTACCGGCTCCTCGGTCTTTTGTCATTTTTGACCGCGGGGGAGGATGAGGTTCGGGCTTGGACGATCCAGGACGGAACCCTTGCTCCTCAAGCAGCAGGACAAATTCATTCAGATATTGAGCGTGGATTTATTCGAGCTGAAGTTATGAAATTTGAAGATATCGACCGTCTTGGTTCTGAAAAAGCAGTCAAGGAAAAAGGTCTCCTGAAGCTGGAAGGCAAAGAGTACCGCGTTCGAGATGGTGATATCATCTACTTCAGATTTAATGTTTGACTCTTCTTTACCGGTTGCTTTCATCAGAAAGCAATTATTAACTAACGTGCCAATGGAGAATATTGATCATGTCAGCTTTTTATGAATGTGTTTTGCTTTTAAAGTCACAACTGACCGATGAAGAGTCTGCCGCCGCTGTCTCTCGCTTTACATCTCTTGTCGAGTCCAAATCCGGGACAGTGCATCATGTCCAGAAATTGGGGCGAAAGAGAATGGCTTATGAATTGAACAAGGAAAAGAGAGCAGAATATGTCATCCTTTATATTGAGCTTAAGAATCCTGCAGACATTTCTGAGCTTGACCGACAGGCAAGGATCGATGAGCGCGTTGTAAAGAGCATGATTGTTCGAAAAGAAAAGCTTGTTTTCCCGAAATCAGAGTCCTCACAGGAGGAAGCTACCGCTGATCAGGACGATTCTGCCATGCTTGAAGGAGAGGCTCGTTGAGCAATTTCAACAAAGTAATCCTGCTCGGGAATTTGACCAGAGACCCTGAGGTTCGTTTTACCCGGGAAGGTGCTCCTGTTGCGAGTTTTACGCTTGCTATCAATAGCAACCGTTCCCGTCAGGAAGCTGACTCAAAGGATGATGTTTCCTACATTGATCTCGTCGCTTTTGGTAAACAGGCGGATCTTGTAAAAAACTACCTGGAAAAAGGAGCTCCCTTATTGGTAGAAGGGCGTTTGCAACAAAGACGCTGGGAGCAGGAAGGGCAAAAAAGAAGCAAGGTTGAAGTAGTTGTTCAATCAATCACCTTCATGGGGGGATCCAGAAAGTCACCTCAATCGGGGTCACCTTCCTTCCCTCAAGATGATGAACTGGGTCTTGGTGGTTATTCCTCGAATGAAAGTGATGTTCCCTTTTGATATGAGTGGGGAGCTGAAGTAGTATTCACTGGTTAATTTTACTGACTATTTAAGGAGATTTAACATGGCAATGCCAGCACGTTCCTATACCAGAAAAAAAGTATGCCGTTTTTGTACAGAGAAATTGGGTATTGATTATAAGGATGTCAACAATATCAAAAGCTTTCTGACCGAAAGAGGCAAGATTATTCCCCGTCGTCTCTCTGGTACTTGTGCTCTGCACCAGCGTCATTTGGCAGCGGCAATCAAGCAGGGACGTAATGTTGCATTTTTTGCTTTTTCTGAGGAAAAATAAGCCTGAATACAAAATTTCCGTTAGGAGCCTTGCTCTTAGCCGTCTCAACATCCTCAGCCTTGTTTCTGGGGGTCACTAATTATCCGCGGGTAGGGGTGTTCCTTGCTCTTTTTTCGGGAGTTCCTCTCGCCCTTGCCCAGATATCTCACCATCGACAGCAGTTGGGTCTTGGTGCGATGGTTTTATCCGGAGCGCTCGTTGAGATTCTTGGCCATAGCCCGCTATGGCTGGTTTTTTATCTGGCTTGGGCCGGAATGTCCGGGGTGTTGACTGGGGAGTTGGTTCGGCGTCATTACCCAATCTCAAAAATCGTAGCCATGGTCTCTCTTCAGATTGCTGGATTTACTTCTTTTATTATCTCCCTCGCTTATTTTAAGACTTCAGGGCATATTCTCCAGATCCTTCAGAAAAGCTTTTCTGATTCTTTCCACCTCTTTCTTGCGAACTATCTGAAGAACTCTCCAACTCCGATTTCTCCATCTGATATGGTGTTAATCAAACAGATGGAGCCTCAGCTGTTTCAATCATTTCTGGCTATACTCCCCGGGTTCCTTCTTTCGGGAATTATTCTGACTGCATTTACTCAAGTCTCTCTTGTTGATGAGTTTCTTATGAGAAAATCAAGCCTAACAACCCGCAAGGGAATCTCACGGTGGTATTTGCCGGATCAGCTTGTGTTTGTTTTTATTATTGCCTTGGCACTTCTGGCTATTCCTCATGACCTTACAAGAATGCTAGGTGTTAACTTTTTACTTGTTATAGGGACTGTTTACATTGCTCAAGGTGTGGGAGTCATAACGAGTTATACAAAATCCCGATCATTTGGTTTATGGTTTTGGATTGTTACAAGTGCTTTCATCATGCTTCAGCCGTTGATCCTTGTTATGCTTTCAATCGTCGGGATCCTTGATGTTTGGCTGGATTTTCGAAAACTACGTCCGCAGAAAGAATCTACCGGCGAGTCAGACTAATGAATCTCGGGACTGCACAAAGACTGTTTCTGTTTGTTTCACTGTTCTTTTTTGCGGGTTGTAGCTCTATCTTTGATACCCATGCGCATTGGGGGTATAGTGATACATCGGGGATCCATGGAGGTTCCGGGACACTTAATGACCAGTCTTTTCCTCAGGTTGGTATTGCCTCTTGGTATGGTCCGACTTTTTATGGAAAACCAACCGCCAGCGGCTCTATATTCAGGAAAAACGAACTTACGGCAGCACATAGGACTTTGCCTCTGGGGACGAGAGTTCGCGTCCAGAATCTTAAAAATAATAAAGAAGTTGATGTACTGATCAACGATCGTGGGCCGTTTGTCGAAGGAAGAATCATTGACCTTTCTTGGTTGGCCGCCAAAAAAATTGGTATGCTGGGGAACGGAACAGCTCCAGTTCGGATTACACCATTGAATGAGGCTGCTTTTGCCCAAGAGGTTCAGCGCTCAAATTATGCGATTCAAGTCGGAACCTTTACCAATAGAAAAGATGCAGAAGTTTTTATGAGGCGTCTTTCAGGGTATTCGCATAGGGAAATTGTGACAAGTTATTACCGGGGAGGCCATATTTATCGAGTGAGGGTTGGTCTCTACCCCACACTGTCTCTTGCACATGTTGCAGCGAGCAAATTGAAAAAAAGCCTCGGAGAGGCTTTTGTAGTTAAACTCTAACCATATTCAAAAAGGATGAGCATTATGAGTGTTACAGAAAAGATTGAAGCTGTTATTGCCAATTGCGCTGAAAAATCTGAAAAACTGAAAAATAAACGAAAAGAACTTCTCCCCACCATCTCTCCCGAGTCTATTCCTGGTAATGCCGCATTGAAAAGGATCAAAAAGAAGCTGCGTAGAAATTATCAGAAAAAGACCCAGGCAAAAAGGATATTGGCTTCCTTAAATGGTGAGGTTCAAAAAGGGTCCAAGGAGTGAGTCATCGCTGGGAATATCGAGTGGTTGGCGTCAGTCGTGAGCAGGTGGAAAATCAGCTCAACTTTGTAGGGAATGATGGATGGGAGCTTGTTCAGGTTATTGTTATGAATAACCCTGATGTTCCTTATCAATGTATTTTTAAAAGAGTCGAGCCTGTTTAACCATAGTTACTGGTCATTTTTATTTTTCCGCGCTATTTTGTCTATTGCTGATAGACCGGATGGACGTCTGTGCGGTAAGCAACGTATTTATCGCTCCGGCGTCCATTGAGTTTACTTGGCTTTGTGCTTTTTCGAGACTGCTTTTGACAGATTCCAGACCATCAACATTGCCATTGAGTTTCTTGATGGAGTTAATGTCGCTCAAGGCGGAAGAAATTGCTTCGTTTGCTTTGCCAAAATTCTTGTCGAGAAGGTCTCTTGATGAAATCTCTATAGAGTTCTCTATTAAATGCAGCAGCAAGGAAACCCTGATCCTTTTTACAGAATCCAAAGCCCTCTTTTTTCCTTCCGAGAGTCCCTGAGAAGTAATTCCGATGTTGTTTCCCAATTGAGTGACTTGGTTTTCTTTCCCCTTGTTTTCGATCAGAAGGTATCCCAGTCCAAGGACAAGCAGAATCAGGAAAACGGTCAAAAAGCGCATCATACCTCCAGAATAAAGTTGGTGGGCCAATTTTTCCATTATACGTTATTGTATTTTTTTTAGAACTGCTTTCCTGGGCTGTGTAATGCTGGACCTGATTTGCGAGACAAGATACACTGATACATCCGATCAAAATGAATTTTAGAATCTCATACTGTATTCTGGACGATCTTGTGAGTTATTTTGTGAATATATAATCGAGTATGAACAGTACTCTTAACGAATAATTGGGATGAGGCGCAAGTGGGTTCGAAAAAATTTTCAGAAAAGACCGTTAATATTGTCAGTCTTGGTTGCCCCAAAAATTTAGTTGATACAGAAAACATGATTAACGACCTTGAATCAAGGGGCTATCAGATTGTGGCTGATGCTGAAAAGGCCGAGATCATTTTGGTTAATACATGCAGCTTTGTTACTGATGCGAGAAAAGAGTCAATCGATACCCTTCTGGAATTGTCCAGGTATAAAGAGGATGGAAATGCAAAACTTCTGGTTGGTACCGGATGCCTTGTCTCACGCTATAAGGAGAGTTTGCCAGATTTGATTCCTGAGGTTGATTTGATGCTTTCTACATTTGAAGAATCCAGCTTGGGCGCAATCCTTGATGATATATCCCGGAATGGTTCCCAAAGCAAAGCTGAAGCCCAGCTTATTGCTCCTAACTCCATACCTTTCAGGGAAAAAAGATTAACTCCGCACCACAGGGCTTATGTCAAAGTTTCTGAAGGCTGTGACCACACATGCACTTTTTGTTCGATCCCTTTATCGCGGGGATTGCAGGTGAGTCGTAAACCCGAGGATATCCTCGATGAGGTCAGACGACTTGGGGATGAAGGGGTTAGGGAGATCACTCTGATTGCTCAGGACTTAACGAGATATGGGGCTGATCTTGAAATAAAAGATGGGCTTGCACAGCTGCTACAGATGATAGATGGTCTAAAAAAGGTAAATTGGGTCAGGCTTCTCTATGCATATCCAACACTTGTTACCGATCGGCTTCTGGATGTTATTCGAGAGTCTTCTTCAGTCGTTAAATACCTTGATATTCCCCTTCAACACGTTAATGGAAATGTGCTCAGGAGAATGGAACGACCAGGCAATCTAGAGTCCAGCCAGCGTCTTGTTTCCCGCATTCGTGAAAAAGTTCCTGGAATTTCGTTGCGGACCACTTTTATTGTTGGGTTTCCGGGCGAAACGGAGGAAGAGTTCCAGGAGTTACTATCCTTTGTCAAATGGGCCAAATTTGATCATTTGGGTGTTTTTTCTTTTTCAAAGGAAGATGGTACTCCATCTTATGAAATGGACGGACAGGTTCCAGCCAAGATAAAGAATCAGCGGAGAAACCAGGTCATGGCTCTGCAAAAAAAAATATCGCTTGAAAAAAATAAAAGTTATGTTGGCGAAGTTATGCCAGTGTTGATAGAAGGGCCTTCAGAACAATCTTCCTTGGTTCTTTCTGGGAGAATTGCGACCATGGCACCTGATTCAATTGATGGAGAGGTTCTTGTTTTAAGTGGCTCAGCATCGGTGGGCGAAATTGTAGATTGTCGTATCACCAAAGCTCATCATTATGATCTGGAAGCTTGGGAGGTTTCTGTCCCCACTATTGATTAAAATGAGGAATTGATCCCGATCCTACGGAGATAAACTCATGTTCTACTCCATTGTAGACATGATCTTTTTCGATTCCTGTCGGCAACTGGAATAGAAGAAAACTTCCGGTGGAGTGGAGGAGTTTGTCACGGCACGGTGGTTTTCGTCGACCAAGACTTGTCTTCAGTGCGGGAAGATGTCGGACAAAATGCTGTTATCCATCGGGCAATGGATCTGCCCGGATGCCGGAACCACCCATGATGGGTGTATAACTGCGTCCAGGAATCCTCTCTCGTCGGATTGACCAGACCAAGATCCAGCGGAGAGCTCTTCCGAAGTCAAGCTTATGGAGAACAGTGTGATAAGTCCTCGGCAAAGCAGGAATCTGGCCAAGTTTCTGCTGGGTAATTGCAAGCAGAAATAAAGTGGTTCGAAGCGGTTCAGGAGGACCGAAGACACTCACTTCTTAAAAATTCTACATTCTTCTTTTTCTGCTGTTATCTTTATAAATTCTCTGAGGATCAATCCGGTCAAAATCAGTCCATCTATAAGGGTTATCAGATAATTCTGGTACAGGAGTCCTTCCAGTAAAACGAACGACCCTACCGTAATCCATACGAGTTGTGGCGTTGAAACCGGTTTCAAGACAAGAATTGCGAGAAACAAGGACCAGCCAAAAAATAAGAATCCAATCGTACTCCCTTCAAAGTGTATGTCAGTGTTCAGATAAATAGTGCTGACGATTGAAAGTACTATAAGAATGGTGATGAATTTGTTGTTTTTTGTGGCAAGAAAAAAAATTCCCCAAGCTGATAGCAGAAATATCAAGAAGATGCACCCTTTCGTTGGTGCAGGGAGACTATAAAGGTAAAAAGAGGTGAGAACCCCTGAGGCAAAGAAAGCTGAGCTATAAATCTTAGAGCTGTTATCAGGAGATTCCTTTATACGGGAAATAAAGATCATGGCGGGCAGGGCTAGGAATAGTCCTGTTGTTGCGTGTGTGGAAAGTGTTGAGAACGGGATAGGGTCAACTGCTATCCGGTCAAGACTCTTTCCAAGTTTATAACCCAAAAGACATGTTTCAATCAACGCAATGGATGGCCAGAAAAGGACTGAAAATGGGTTTTTAAGATGGTGAGCCAGGCTCAGTATAACTCCCGCTGTAATAAAAATCCCTCCATCCTTAACCATCGCTGTCCTGGGGGCAGTTAAAAAACCAATCAGAAGAATTGAGAGACCAGAAATGATCAATGTCCATGAAATTTTCTGAAAAGGAGTTTCTCTGGAAACTTTTTGCAGAAGTGGGAGGAGTACAACGCCAAGTAAAACTGAATGCAATATCATTAACAGGTGGTAATGCATGAGTGGAAGTTCCAGTTTTGGGTGAAGGAAGATTGTTCCCACGATACTGGCCATCCAGAAAAAGAGCGAAATCTTGACAATCATATCGTTTGATTCTCCTGTTTGGTCTTTTTGTGGGTTATGTGGGTTTCTATCGTTTCCACCCGGAGGAATTTCCCTGGGGAAGCTGTGAAGGAACTATTTTCCCGTTTGTTCAAGATTAGCGCAATGTGGGGTAACGCTTTTCTTTTGTTTGTAAATTGTGGGCTTCATGGTTTAAAGGAAGACTATCATTGTTTTCAGATTCCTGTATTTCATTTGCATAGTGATGAAATTTTAGTAAACTGGTCAATGTTCCTTTGGCGAGAGTGGCGAAATGGCAGACGCACCAGACTTAGGATCTGGCGGGTAATCCCCGTGCGGGTTCAAATCCCGCCTCTCGCACCATATTTGTTTTCTGTCTGAGCATAATGGAATCGTCCCCATTCTTGGTCCGTAGGCCAAGAGGAGGCATTTGGACCAGTTTTTCATTTTGCTTTTTTTTCGACCCATACTATAATATTTTCCATGCAACGTGCCGCAAGGTGGGCAAGCAGGGCAGAACCGTCCGCACTCAAGGCCTCCGGAACGGAGAGTAAGACGCAAAGGTCCAAACGACTTCGCTCATCTTCGGTGGAAAAGGGGCTTTCCGTCGTGAGTCCACCCACCCACGAGGACGCCAACATAGTGGCGGGAAAGTTCATCGTGCTCGACAGCTGGATTTTCCGCTTTTTCCGTATTGAGTGCATCAATAGTTTGCGTTTTCGAATGACCAATAGGTAACGCCGTATCGGTGAGAAAACCCGCTACCGAAAGCTTTTGTCTGAATGCAAGAAATTGGTTTTCGGGTTGTCCTGCTCTTTGGAGTGGGGAAGAAAGTGCGATTTTATTCCAGTAATATCGAGGGTATTCTTATGAACTCTGAAAACGATAAAGCTTGCAGGAGGATCTGATGGCAAAGCGGATTTTGGTATTGGGTGGTGGCGTTGCTGGGTCGATTGTTTCTAATCAAATAGTTCGCAAAATTCTGAGAGAGATACAGTCTGGGGATGTTTCAATCACCGTTTTGGGGACAACCGATACCCATTGTTATCAACCAGGTTGGCTCTACTTGCCATTTGACCTCGTCCGGAATGAAGAGATCAAACGGTCGGAGAGGACCATCTTGGATCCTTTGATAGGGTTTATTATTGATCCAGCTAAAATGATTGATGTAAAAGCCAATAGGGTGACGGGTGTCTCAGGAAAAATCTATGAATATGATGTACTGGTTATTGCGACCGGATCGGTTCCTCGTCCTGATCTTATTCCTGGTTTGTCAGACGCTGGACACTGGTTCTATACAGAAGAAGGTGCATTAAAGTTACAGACAGCTTTAAGAGAGTTTAACGGTGGAAAAGTGGTGATTGCGATGGGGGTCCCTCATAAATGCCCTGTTGCGCCGATTGAAGTGACGTTGATGCTTGATGAATATCTGCGAAAAAAAGGCATAAGGGAAAAGACAGAGATCTACTACACCTACCCGGTAGGTGCGGTTCATACGATCCCCGCCGTTGCGAAGTGGGCAGTTCCTGTTTTTGAGGAGCGAGGAATCAAGTATGAGACATTTTTTAATATGAAAGAAGTTGACGCAGAAAAAAAAGTGCTCCATAGCCTGGAGGGTTCTGCTGTCGAATTTGATCTACTGATCTCTATCCCTCCCCATCGCGGTGCACCCGTTATTTCCGATTCTGGATTGGGAGAAGGGGGGTGGATCCCAACCAACAAACAAACATTGCAGATGGAAGGTTATAAAAATGTTTTTGTTGTAGGGGATACAACAAATCTTCCTATTTCAAAGGCTGGATCAACTGCCCACTTTTCTGCTGATATAGCAGTGGAAAACATTATATCAGTAGTCCGTGGCGGAGACGCTACGCATCTATATGACGGTAAAGTTTTTTGCTTTATCGAAACAGGAAGAAGTCAAGCAAGTTACATCTCCTTTAATTACTCTACCCCTCCAGTTCCCCCCCCACCGACGACCACTGTCCATTGGATGAAGTTGTCCTACAATAGATTGTATTGGTTGACAGCCAGGGGAATCCTCTAGATGGGTGGGGATAATATGAACGAAGATATTAAGGAAGATGTCTTGACAGCTAGGCTCTCTGATCCACATGTCAGGGCGCAAATATTGCGAATTTTGGACCGTTTGGATCTTATCGAGGAAGCTGTGACTTCGAATAATGCAATCCGTGATTTGCAGACTGAAGGCATGATTGAACGATTATCTGAACGTGTTGAAAAGGCCATTCAGCTTTTGGACCAAGTATCCAATCCCAATATTGTGGGCTTGGTGCGTGAAATCGATAACCATTATCCAACGATTGCATCCTTGCTTAAGTCTCTTTCAGATATGGAGCAGTCAGGTAAGCTGGCGAGTTTGCTGGAGTTGACTCAGGGGGCCAAGGCTTTAAATGATATCTTGAATGACTCTTTCGTTGAGCGAATGGCTCTTCAGGTTGAAACTCTAACAGGACATTTGGAGCAGCTTAGGCTAATACCTGTAGAAGATTTGACCAAATTTTTGGGCAGTCTAAAGGAATCAGGTGCCTTAGACACTTTGCCGGAAATTGCGGGGGCTCTGGTGGCACTCAGAAGATTGATGACTGATACTCTTCTTGAAAGAGTCATGACATTGATCGACCAGGGGATTGCATACCAGAACAGTATTTCAACGGCAATTAGAATGATCCCGGAAAAACCCAAAAGCCCTGTTGGATTAATGGGATTGTGGACCTTGGTTAATGATCCTGAAATTCAAAAGTCCCTCTATGTTTTTATGAGTGCCTTAAAAGTGTTCCTGAAAGAAAAATAATAAAGAGCTCGTTAATAATAGAAAATGAAGCTGCCCGACAACCGGGTATTTGTGTGTGTTGTTTTTGGCTAGAATGATAAAAAAGCCTTCCTGTCGGTTCTTTTTGTCAGGCTATGTCCGTAGGTGACTAATAAGATGAAATAGTTTATATTGCTCCACCGTGCCTTCTTATATTTGACATTGTCACTATCCTGCGAATATTTGCATCATGCTATTTTTAGGGCGATGGTTTTGTGATTTTGATGTTTTTGGATCTTTATTTGCTCGTCCAAGATTACTATTGACAAAGGTGGAATCTGTCAATATAATCCCCTTTTGTTTTTTCCCGTTTTCTTGGTTTCTAAAAATTGCGGTTCTCTTTTGAATAGCATTTTCTGGGATCCTTCGCGAATAGGGATATTTTGGGGAGGTTCCCGAGTGGACAAAGGGAACAGACTGTAAATCTGTCGCCAGACGGCTTCGGAGGTTCGAATCCTCCCCTCCCCACCAACGGTTTTTACTGCGGGAATAGCTCAGCGGTAGAGCGCCAGCCTTCCAAGCTGGATGTCGCGGGTTCGATCCCCGTTTCCCGCTCCATTATACAATCGAGCACGTTCAGGGCTAATTGATGCCCTTGTAGCTCAGTTGGCAGAGCACATCCTTGGTAAGGATGAGGTCACCGGTTCAATCCCGGTCAAGGGCTCCATTTATTTTCTTGAAAGAGCTCTCAACAAAAAATCGTAGTTCCGCTAACTATTCTAAACTGGAGGCATTTTTTATGGCAAAAGCGAAGTTTGATCGAAGCAAGCCCCATCTGAACATCGGAACGATCGGCCATGTCGATCATGGAAAGACGACATTGACGGCAGCGATAACTCGGGTGTTGGCAGCGAACAAGATGGCAG
>JAKBTA010000040.1 GCA_021844645.1 Nitrospirota bacterium | reverse complement strand
TGTGAGAAAATCACCCGGTCTTGTTGTTGATATCATAAGCGGTCCTGATGGTTCTTTCTGGGGAAATCGGTGGGGAAAAGTGTAATGATGATGAGGGTGGTATTCTTATGGAATTGAAGGAATCGCAACATTTTCCGGAAACGTCTCTGTATGCGGCTCTTGATCTCGGTTCGACGAAGGTTGTTGCGATCGTCGGAAATGCGCTCGAAGACAACTTGTTCGAGATTGTTTCTGTGGGAGTTGCTCCTACAGGAAATTTTATCAGAAATGGGACGATCGTTGATGTCCAGCAGGCTGTATCTGCAATCAACCGGGCGCTGGATCAGGTGGTCAGGGTTGTTGGAAGGCCGGTGAAGAAGGTTGTTGTCGGTTTTGCCGGTGGCGAAGTGGTTGGGACCGATCAGCGTGTGATCGTGGCATTGAGGGACCGGGAAGTTCAGCTTCCGGATATAGAAAAGGTCATGCAGGAAGCCCGTTCAATGGTGAACCGGCCTGTATCGGAAATCCTGCACGTTATTCCGAAATCCTACACAATAGACGACCTTTCCGGAATTCCCAATCCCATCGGGATGGTCGGCAATCGGCTTGAGGCGTCGGTCCATGTGATCAAAGGGTCGGAAATGGTCATTGCCAACCTGAAGAGAACAGTCGAACGGGCCGGGCTTTCGGTATCGGATGGTGATCTGATCCTCCATCCTCTTGCCAGTGCGAGGGTTGTTCTTTCCGAGGATGACAAAGAGCTTGGGGTTGTTTTGGTCGATATCGGTGGCGGAACAACCAATGTTGCGGTTTATGTCAATGGGGCCATTGTCGGGGTGCGGGTCATTCCTCTGGGTGGCATCAATATGACTCGGGATCTGGCTATTGTTCGACGTGTTTCCCAGGAAGAGGCCGAGAGGATCAAGATCCAGACGCTTTCAAGACTCTCTCCTGCCGAACCTGGCCCCGACGGGACCGAAGGGGCTGTTGAGGCTCTCGATGCGCCTTCCAGGGAGGTTGTCGAAATTGTTGAGGCCAGGCTCGTCGAGATTCTGGAGCGGGTTGTGGCCTGCCTCAAGGAGATGAAGGTGGATATCCAGTATCTTCAGCGTGGGGTTGTCCTGACGGGAGGCGTGAGCAATATGCCGCAGATGGTTGAAATTGCCCGGAAGGTTTTGTCTCCCCTTCATATTACCCTCGGGTCTGTGGAGTCCCGTGTTCAGGGAGTGGTGGATCGGGCATCTCTTCCGGAGTACTCTTCGGCGGTGGGGCTTCTGTTCTGCGCAAAGGATCATTGGGGTGAGATGATTCCTGAATTGGATTCTCCAAAGCAGGAGGTCCTCCTGTCTCCTCCTGAGAAGAAGCCATCTGGCTCCATCTGGAGCTGGATCAAGGAAATTATTTGATGGAGAGCCCCAAGGGATTTTGTTTTCGAGATAAGCCGGATTCCCGGATATGAAAACATAAGTGAAAGGATCGTTCTGATGGAAGACCAGAAGCCGATGATCGACTATAACCAGTCCGGTCTTTTGAACGCTCGCATTATCGTTGTAGGAGTCGGAGGAGGCGGATGCAACGCTGTTTTGTCGATGATCCAGGCGGAAGTGTCGGGAGTTGAGTTTGTTGCAGTCAATACGGACCTTCAGGCATTGAACAGGGTTCCCGCAAACAGGGTCCAGATCGGCGGGGCAACCAGCCGTGGACTTGGAGCCGGAGCCAACCCCGATATCGGCAGAAAAGCGGCTCTCGAGGACATTGACAAAATCCGGAATGTCCTGAAGGGTGCGGATATGGTTTTTGTCACAGCGGGAATGGGCGGTGGGACCGGTACCGGAGCGGCACCAGTTGTTTCTCAGGTTGCAATGGAGCTTGGAGCCCTCACCGTTGCTGTCGTTACCAGGCCCTTTTCCTTTGAAGGGCCAAAGAGAGAGGCTAATGCCCAAAAAGGGCTGGCGGATCTGAAAAAAAATTCGGACACACTGATCGTTATTCCCAATGACCGGCTGATGTCTGTGGTGGGCAAGGATGTTCCCCTGACAAATGCGTTCAAGACGGCAGATGATATCCTTCGTCAGGGCGTGCAGGGGATATCGGATATCATCACGAAACCCGGGTTGATCAATCTGGACTTTGCCGATGTCCGGACAACGATGTCCAAAATGGGCCGTGCCGTTATGGGAATCGGATCAGGGACCGGAGAAAAGAGGGCCGTTGAAGCCGCCAGAAACGCGATCAACAGTCCCCTTTTGGAAGAGGCTTCCATAAGGGGCGCAAGAGGTGTTCTGGTGAACTTCAGCGGAGGATCAGACATGACTCTCCATGAGGTGATGGAAGCTTCAAATCTTATCCAGGAGGAAGGTCAGAAGGGACTCAATATCATTTTTGGAACAGTGGTTGATGAGTCTCCCCAGGAGGCTATCCATATCACTGTGATTGCGGCAGGTTTTGACCCTCCGGAGTCCGAAACACTTCCGATCTCCGAACCTTTGGCTTCTTCCGGGGAGATTGATCCTGAGGCACTTCAGGCGATTCCCGCCTACCTCAGGAGGCAGACGCCTGTGGTCAACAAGCTTCCTGGTGAGAAGGATGATGGCGAGGATCAGGCAGAGTTCGATCCGGCGCATATTGATACTCCGGCCATATGGAGAAAGAGGGGAGATGCCTAGTGTACCTTCGCCATCCACTCCTGTCTTCATACGGGATTGAACATGGTTTTGGACTTGCTCTTTCCAAGGATCCTGCGAGCAGGCCACTAACAGCCCGTCAGGTCCATGGGGTGGATGTAAGAAGGGTGGATGAAAACAGGGACGCTGCTTTTGAGGCGGATGGTCTATGGACCGAGGCCCCGGGAACAAGAATCGGGATCTGGACGGCAGATTGCCTCCCTGTTTTGTTTGCCGACAAGGGGGGGCGGGTTGTGAGCGCCGTTCACGCCGGATGGCGGGGTGCGGTAAGGGGAATTGTCACCGAAGCTCTTGAGCGCCTCAAAAAAGAGGGAAATGTACCACCTTCCAACCTTCTTGTTGTTCTGGGGCCATCAGCGGGTCGTTGTTGTTATGAGGTCGGTCCGGAGGTTCATTCTGAAGCATTGTCCCGCTATCCGGACTTTTTGGGCCGGAAGGCACATCCGAACCATTTTGACCTTCCTGGACTGGTTCTTCACCAGCTCGCTTCTGCTGGAGTTCCTTCGAGCCAGACAGGTTCGATCGATCTGTGCACGATCTGTCACCCTGAGCTTTTTTTCTCTCATCGTAGACAGGGATCCTTGAGGAGTGGCCGTTCCATGATCAATTGGATTCAATCCGCAACGTGACCCGAGAAGAGATTCTCTCCATTCGACTCGGACTGATTCGTGAGCTGATCGCAGTTGAGTCCTCCGCTCGGGGAGATGCATCTGCCGTGGAGGTTGTGGCAGTAACGAAGGCGGCATCCGATAATGATTTCCTTGCAATGTCGTCCTTGCATCTTCCCCTTGCGGAGAACCGATGGGAAAAGCTCTCGGCAAGGCTTGCGCTACTGGGCAATGCCGGAAAGGGTATCCCTTTTCACTTCATTGGGGCCCTTCAGCGAAGATCGACAAAAGACAAAGGTTTTCCTGTCAACCTGATCTCAAGCGTTGACCGGGAGAATATTTTGCCAATCCTGAATCAAATGGCTCTTCAGTATGGTGTTTTCCAGAATATACTTGTAGAGCTCGATCTCTCCGGGATCCCTGGTCGAAGCGGTGTGTCGCCTGACTCCCTTCCTGTCCTTTTGGACGCGATTTCAAAGTATGGGTCACTTGTTCTCAAGGGACTCCTCGTTATGGGGGTTCCTCCATCTCCTTCGGGAGACCTGTCTGAGACGATCCGGATCTTTGATGGGGGGAGGAGGCTTTTCGATTGGCTATCCGGACAATGTTCAACGGTGGACACTCTTTCCATGGGGATGAGTGGAGATTATCTGGAGGCGGTTCGGGCGGGCTCCACACAGGTTCGCCTTGGAACAATCCTGTTTGGAAAGGAAGAAATCATTGGGAGATCACACCCTGTCTAACCCCTCGGCCATATGGGTGATCGGATGCGGGAAAATGGGGGAAGCCTTTCTGAGAGGGGCTCACGCGTATTTTTCCGGGATGGGCCGGGAGAAAGATCTTCTGGTCATTGAACCGGCTGATGCCACCAGGGAGCGGGTTGCTTCCCTTTATGCTGTTTCCACCTTTTCTTCAGTCGAAAAAGCCATTGAAAATGGACGTTTCCCTGAAATCATATTTCTGGCCGTAAAGCCCGACCGATTCTTATCATTGGCAGGAGAGCTGAAGCGCCTTTCTTCTCCTGTTCTGGCGATTTCTGTTATGGCAGGAATCACTCTGGCACTCCTTGAACGGCATGCTCCGGAGTTCCGATGGGTCAGGACCATGTCTAATCTTGCACTGACAACCGGAGAGGGCATGACCCTGATTGCTCCGGGATCCACGGCAACGTCTTCTGATGAACGACTTGTCTTGGACCTCTTTTCCCGGATGGGGAAATCGCTCATTCTTGAGGAAAAGGATTTTGATATCGCGACGGCTCTTGCGGGTTCAGGTCCGGGCCTTATGGCTCTCGTTGGCGACGCTCTTGTCGATGCGGGGGTATTGTTTGGTCTCAAGAGGGAGACAGCTTCTCTTCTGGTGGCCCAGATGTTTTTGGGAACGGGAACACTCCTCCTTTCCGGGTGTTCTCCTTCAGAGCTGAAGGGGTATGTCTCTTCCCCCGGTGGAACAACGATTGAAGGAATCGCAAGTCTTGAAGACAGGGCTGTCAGAGGGGCATTCATTGAGTCCATTTCGGCTACAGTGAAAAAGTCCAGACAGTTATCTGGAGATCCCTCCGGCTCTGCCGGAGCCAAAAACTGATTTATGCACCAATATGCAGTTCATCAAGGAGAGGATTGTCAATGCTGCTTTACCGGCTTCTCTATTTATATTCCTGGATCGTGATCATACGCGCCCTGATTTCATGGGTTCTTCCCGATCGGTCCCACCCTGTTGTAAGGTTCCTCGAGATGTTGACCGAGCCTGTTCTGGCTCCGATCCGGAAACTTGTTCCTCCAGAAAAACTAGGAGGAATGGATATCTCGCCGTTGATCGTTATTTTTTTGATTCAGGTTCTTCAGCACTTTATCTACTGATATTGAGCCTGATCTTAACGGATGAAGTCTGGTTTCCATTTCTGAGGAGGTTCTTTGATGATAGACCATAATCGTATCAACGAACTGAGGCACATGGAGTTTGCAAAGGCTTTTCGTGGTTACGAGCCTAAGGAGGTCGATGCTGTTCTGGCCCAAGTTATAGCGGAAATGACGGAGCTTCTGGATGAACGGCGTGGTTTTGAAGAAAGAATTGCAGAATTTTCCGCCCGCTCAGGGGATCTTTCGGGAAAAGAAGCATTGTTGGGATCGACTCTTTTAAAGGCCGAGCAAATAGCCGAGTCACTCAGGGAGTCGGCCCGTCGAGAGTCCGAGTCGATGATCGAGGAAGCTCGCAAGGAAGCTTCCCGTATTCTTGACGAGGCGAGAACAGTCCATGCGAGGTCCGTTCTGGAGATGGAGGGAACAAGAGATGAGTGGTTACTCGGGCTTTCAAGTGTCCGCCAAGATGTCCAGAAGCTTTTGACTGGACTTTCCCAGCTTGAGGAAAAGTGGTTGTTTCTGGATCCTGACCGAAGTTTGGGGACGGGGGAGCCGGAGACTGATTCTTGAGCTCTCGGAAAGATCAAAACAGTTCAAGGTTGTTTGTCAGGGTCCATCCAGGCAAAAAAACTGACCGCTTCTATCTTGTCAATGAAGAGTTTCATATCGATCTTTCCTCAAGAGCCATTGAGGGTCAAGCGAATCAACATCTCTTGAAGTTTCTGGGGAAGATACTCTCTGTTCCGCCATCGTCTCTTGTGATTGAACGAGGGTTGTCAGCCCGTTACAAGGAGGTGGGGTTCCCCATTTCACAGGAGAATTTGATGGAGCGAGTCAGGGGGGCTGTCTCAGTATAATGGGTCAGTCGAAGGTCAGGTTGGCGCTTTTCACTTCATGGCCATCGTCTACTCTGATGTCCAGGGTAATCGAATCAACAGGAGAGCCGCCCAGCCACAACGTTCTTTCCGATGTTTCACCAGGAGCAATCGGCTCAAACAGAAGGTATGTCGGAGGAAGTTTCAGCGGAATGATTGATCCGTTTCCAATTTTGTAATGGGCTCCGAGAATCTGATACTTGATTGGTGATTTTCCTGTCAGATGGATCTTGAAGTAGGCCACCGAAGGGGAAAGCATCATCTGGATGTTCATGTTCCAGTCAACACCCTGTATGCTTTGAAATGTTGTTCTGGTACTGATGCTTCTTTCCGAAACAATCTTGTGTTTTCCAAAAAGGGGCTTTCCGGAGAGTCCCACGATCGATCCGCCGATTCCGGCAACCAATAAAAGACCGACAACAATATAGACGGCAACCGCTGTAGGTGAAAAGCCAGGCTCCTCCCTTGGCTTTGAAGGCTGGAAGAAAGCCTCATCCGGCAACTCCTGATATGGGCTTTGCCCATCCTTCGGGTTTGGCGCGGCAGAAGAATCAATATTTTTTGAAGCATGGCGACTCTGCTCACCATGTTCTTTGGAATCTCTTTTGGGGGGTGTGGCCGGTGAGGAAGTCATCTGGGCTCTGCGGCTCCGAAAAAAATGGTCACTGTCTTTTCTCCTGATCAAACATAATTTATCCATTCTAACGCTAGTCGGGTCTAAGGGCAAGGACATTGTCCCAAAGCACAGTCATTTCCTCCATCGATTGGTGGTTAATCCATGACTGGCAGAAATGGGAACCATAAAAATCATTATTTTCCGATTCTGATGCTCAAGTCTTATACTGGTGTTCAGTTCGTGATCTTTCCTCTATGATCAAGGGGGGGCTTTCGGGAATCGCTCATTCGGAATTTTTTGGGTTGAGGAAAAGGTGGGGATAAGATGGATTATGACCTGATCACGATTGGTGCTGGCGGTGGAGCTTATCCTGCTGCTTTTAGACTGGCACGCTTGGGATTGAAGATCCTGATGGTTGATTCCAAGGGAGTGATGAGCGGGAATTGTCTGGCTGAAGGATGTGTGCCCTCGAAATCTGTTCGAGAGGTTGCTGAACATTGGGAGCGACAACGGCGATTTTCTTCCTTTGGACTCAAGGGTGATCTGGTTCTCGATTTTGAGCGGATGATGAACCACAAGGATTCCGTTCAAAAAGTGCGTTATCAGCAGCATGACGGGGAATTATCCAGAACTCCGGGGCTTTCCCTTTTGAAAGGGAAAGCCAAAATGGTTTCCAAGCACGATATTTCCGTTTTGACCGATGATGGGGAAAGACTGTTTAGGGGAAAACATATTCTGATCGCAAGCGGTTCAGATGTCTTTATTCCTCCGATCCCCGGTGCCAACTTGTGTCTGACAAGCCATGATCTTTATAAAATGAATTCTGCCATTCATTCATGTCCGTCTTCGGTGATTGTGATCGGGGGTGGCTATGTTGGACTTGAAACGGCAACATTCTTTGCGGCATTCGGATCATCTGTTACGGTTCTTGAGCTTGGAGATCAACTGCTTCCGGGAATTGATTCCGAAATCGTTTCAATGCTTGTGCCCCAACTTTCCTCCCTGATTACTCCGGTTCTTTCTGCACAGGTTCTTTCGGTTACATCTCAATCAGAGGGAAAAAAGAGAGTGAAATATCGTCACAATCAGACGGAGGTCGATATTTCCGCCGAGATGGTTTTTATGGCGGCGGGGAGGCGTCCGGTCATCCCGGATGGTGCGAGGGAGGCAGGGGTTGTTATGGGCCCCAGAGGAATTGAAGTCGATGACCGGATGAGAACGAATGTGCCTCATGTTTTCGCGTGTGGGGATGTGAATGGGAGAACACCCCTTTTTCATGCGGCGGTCAGGCAATCTCTGGTCTGCGCACATCAGATCATGGGGGGAGAGCATGCTTCTGACAGGATGGATTTTGGATCGGTGCCAACAACGGTTTTTACCCTGCCGGCAGCTTCTTATGTGGGATTGACGCCATCAATCCTGAAGGAGCGTTCTATCCCCTTTAAAAGAGCCACATATTTCTTCGAGGAAGATTCTCGAGCCCAGATTTTTGGGGAAACCGCCGGTGGGATCCATCTTTTTTTCCATTCTGAAACACTGAAACTTTTGGGAGGGTATGTCGTCGGAATCGATGCGGAAAATTTAATCGGGGAGATCGGCCTCGCCGTTTCTGCCGGACTGTCAGCCATGGACCTTGCTTCTTTTGCCGACCAACATCCAATGGCATCAGAGGGAATTTCCAAGGCAGCAAGGTCTCTTTTCTAGAAAACCCAGAGATATAAAACCGGTGTGAAGGAAATCGTTTTTTCTGAGTGATCTTTTATGGGTTTTATGGAATCCTAAAGGAGGAGTCATGGCAAAAGAGTTGAGTCCTTTGGATCTTGAAGGTATTGATGGCTATTGGCGCGCGGCAAACTATCTGTCTCTCGGGATGCTGTATTTAAGGGAGAACCCGCTTCTTAGGGAACCTCTCGCACCATCTCATATCAAAAGGCGCCTTCTGGGCCACTGGGGATCCGATCCCGGACAGAGTTTTATCTGGGTCCACCTCAACCGGCTGATACACGAACAGAATCTCAATATGATGTATATCAGTGGACCTGGACATGGAGCGCCTGCGAGCCTTGCCAATGCCTACCTTGAGGGGACCTATTCCGAGGTTTATCCGGATCGTGGACAGGATATCGAAGGTCTCCGGCAGTTTTTCCGAAAATTTTCAAGTCCTGGCGGAGTAGGCAGCCACTGTACTCCCGAACTGCCCGGGTCGATCAATGAGGGCGGGGAACTCGGATACAGCCTGTCCCATGCGTTTGGAGCGGCGTTCGATCATCCGGACCTGATCGTGACAGCTGTTGTGGGTGACGGAGAAGCCGAAACAGGCCCTTTGGCCACCTCCTGGCACTCGAACAAGTTCTTGAACCCGGCACAAGACGGAGCCGTACTTCCGATCCTTCACCTCAACGGGTACAAGATTGCTAACCCAACAATCCTTTCCCGCATTTCCCCTTCAGAGCTGAAAAGTCTTTTTATCGGATATGGATATTCCCCTTATGTTGTGGAGGGGGATATCCCGATGGAGATGCATCGGACGATGGCCAGAACGCTCGACCGGTGTATTCGGGAGATTCGTTCGATCCAGCGTCGTGCCCGGGACGCTGGGGATTGTCGCCGCCCTCGTTGGCCGATGATCATTTTAAGAACACCCAAGGGGTGGACTGCACCAAAAACTCTTGATGGCCACAAGATTGAGGGTTTCTGGAGGGCCCACCAGGTTCCTATCCTTGATGTGGAGAGCAATCCCGCTCATTTGAAAATCCTTTCGGAATGGCTGTCCAGCTATAGGCCAGAAGAGTTGTTCGACCAGAACGGTCAACTTTTTCAAAAGTTCAGGGATCTTGCCCCGAAAGGAAACAAGCGAATGAGCGCGAATCCCCTTGCCAACGGTGGACTTTTGAGAAAACCGCTACGACTTCCCGATTATCGAAACTATCAGGCCACATTTTCCAAGCCAGGAACAAAGTATCTGGGAAATACCACAGTGTTGGGGGAGTTTTTCCGGGATGTCTTTCGTGAAAACCCTGACAATTTTCGTTTGATGGGGCCTGATGAAACCGCTTCGAATCGTTTGAACGCTGTCTATGAAGCTTCCCAAAAAGCCTGGATGGCTGATATCCTTCCGGAAGATGCCGACGGCTCCGAGCTTTCAAAAAACGGTCATGTGATGGAGATGTTGAGCGAGCATACCCTGGAAGGGTGGCTCGAGGGATATCTCCTGACGGGACGGCACGGTTTTTTTAACACTTATGAAGCCTTTGCCCATATTATTGACTCGATGGTCAATCAACATGCCAAATGGCTTGAAAAATGCAAGACGGAGGTTCCCTGGCGTGCGCCTATTTCTTCGTTGAATATTTTGTTGAGTTCAACGGTCTGGCGTCAGGATCATAATGGTTTTACCCATGAAGATCCGGGGTTCATTGATGTCATCTCGAACAAAAGCCCTTATGTCACAAGAGTCTACCTTCCTCCGGATGCGAACTGTCTTTTGTCGGTGGCGGATCACTGCCTGAAAAGTACTGATTACATCAATGTGATTGTGGCGGATAAACAGCCTCATCTCCAGTTTCTGGATATGGACAGCGCCGTTCGCCATTGTGCAAAAGGTATCGGTCTCTGGGAGTGGGCTTCAAATGATACGGGTAGTGTGCCGGATGTGGTCATGGCGAGTGCCGGAGATGTGGTGACGATCGAGTCGATCGCTGCAGTGGCCATTTTGCGGGAGCATTTTCCGGATCTCAAGATCCGGGTTGTGAATGTTGTCGATCTCTTCAAGCTTCTGCCCGAATCGGAGCATCCGCACGGACTTTCGGACAGGGACTTTGACAGCCTTTTTACGATGGACAAGCCAATCATCTTCAATTTCCATGGTTATCCGTCACTTATTCATAAATTGGCCTACAGGAGAAAAAATCATGGGAACCTTCACGTGCGCGGATACAAGGAGCAGGGAGGACTGAACACCCCTTTGCAATTGGCGATTGCGAACCAGATTGACCGGTTCAATCTGGCGATCGATGTTATCGACCGGGTTCCGCGCCTTCAATGCACAGGTGCCCATGTCAAGGAGTGGCTAAAGGATCAGATTACCGACCACTTGAACTATGCGAGGGAGGAAGGTCTTGACCGGCCGGAAATCACCGACTGGAAATGGCCTTTCTAGCTTTGGAAAACGGCCGGTAAAAAAAGATTTTTTCGATTGATTGAAAACTTTAAAGGAGGTCACTATGACGGCAACAGGTAAAAAGTCTTTACGACTTGATGGATTAACAAAGCTTGGTCAGAGCCTTTGGCTTGACAGCATCAGCCGGGAGCTGATGGACTCCGGGGAGTTGAAAAACCTGATTGAAGTGGTCGGGATCAGGGGGATGACATCCAATCCGACCATTTTTGAAAAGGCCATTAATGGAAGTCCCTCCTACGATAATGAGATAGCTCTCCTTTCCCGGAAAGGCTATTCAACCGAGCAGATCGTTCGATTTTTGATGGTGAGAGATATACGGAGAGCTTGCGACTTTTTCTTGCCTCTTCATAAGGAATCGGGTGGAAGTGATGGATTTGTGTCCATTGAAGTCAGCCCACTTTTGTCACGGGAGACAAAAGCAACGATTTCCGAGGCGAAGTTGCTGCATGCGCTTGTTGATCATCCGAACCTGATGGTCAAGGTTCCAGGAACACCTGAGGGGATGCCGGCCATCGAGGAGCTCACTTCGATCGGCATTTCTATCAATGTGACCCTTCTGTTTTCTCCGGAGGCCTATCGAAATGCGGCAATGGCCTATGTAAAGGGGCTCTCACGCTTTCTTGAAAAAGGTGGAGATATTTCCCGGGTCCATAGTGTTGCGAGTGTTTTTGTCAGCAGAATCGATACAATGGTCGACCGGAAACTTTCCGATCTCAAAAAACCGCAGGCAGATGCTTTGAAAGGTCGTCTGGGAATCGAAAATTGCCGCACAATCTATGCG
>JAKBTA010000039.1 GCA_021844645.1 Nitrospirota bacterium | reverse complement strand
TAGGAGGCCATTTTTGCTACTTTTGTTCCTTTTCCTGGTTGGCCCATCCCCCGGAAGGCTGTCCTTCCTGTGGACTGATTGATCCGGACCGGGTTAACCTTCTCTATAAACACCCCGAGGAAAACCAGGGGATACTCGCCTGTGAAGGTTGTTTTTCCTATCTGAAAGTCGTCGACCAGCGCTATGCGGAAGAAGATCTTGACTCGGACTTTCAGGAAATTCTCGGGATCCATCTGGATCTCGCTGCGATGGAAATGGGATTTCATCCACTTGGTCAGCCGCCAGGAAGAGCTGAAATCATTGTCAGACCAGGGATAGACAGTCCAAAGTTTTAATCAAAGGGAAGGGGAACCATGGGTACAGATATCGGCAGCAATCTGAACTCTACCGTCAACTATATCATTATCTTCATGGGTATCATTGGGCTTGCCTTTCTTGTGGGGTTGGGCGTTCAGCGTCTGGTCCAATATGAGAAGGTCATGGACAAGAAATTGCCCCCGGATCGGCCAAAAGTCGATCCGTGGGGCTACCCCCTGGAAGAGACCGTAAAGGGAAAAGGGGAAGAAAAGAAATAAGGAACCATGGTCAGGAGACTTTCCCCTGTTTCAAGTCTCTTTCGGTTACCGGTTCCATTTGTCCAGGATAACGAGCTCCTGCGGGCGGTGTCTTTGATTTTCAATATCGTGCAGGAGTGAAACATCTTTTTTGTAGAGATCTTCTGGGCCCTGGAGCTTTCTGATCGGAATCGCGACCAGAATCCTGATCAAGGCCTGCCTGTAGCTTTTCATGTTGTTGTAGACCAGCGAAAGCCCCTCAGAATCAAAAGCGATCCCTTCCGGGTTCTGGATCTTCTGATCAAGGACAAGTGCCTTCTGAAACGAAACGAGGGCATCCGGAAGATCGTTTCCGATCAGATAAAGCCTTCCGATATTTCCCTGATCTTCAGATTCCTTTTTGACATCCTTGATTTTTTTGCTGTAAACGATGGATTTCCTGAAGTCTTTCAACGCCTGATCCCGCTTGTTCAGTCTTGAATGGATCAAACCTCTGACGGAATAAAGTACGGACAACACTTCATGACGATTTTTGCCATGTTTGATCCCTTTGGAAATGGCAATTCCCGCGTCAACTTCCTTTTGGGCATAAGCCGTTTTACCAAGCTGCCATTCGACCTGGGCCACAAGTGCGAGAGTATCCGACTCCAGTGAAGGATCCGAAAGGATGGTCGCGATTGCCAGAGATCGCTGAAACCATAACACTGCAAGGGAATATTGCTGTGTCCTTGCATAGAGGGAACCGATCTGGTTCATCGTCTGGACAGAAAGAGGGAGATTGCCAACCAGCTGATATTGATGAAGTGCCGATCTCAGGACAATGAGCGCTTCTTCGGGATGACCCGCATCAATCAGCTTAGAAGCACTCAAAAGATTATCGTTGGCCTTGAGCATATTCCCTTTTAACTGATGGGAAGACCATGAACATGACCCCAAAGACAAAAGAAAGAATCCTGCCAGAAGAAGAACGGCTTTTCGCTGTTTGAAGGAAGAAAGACTCATGGTGACTTCCCTCCGGCAGACGATGGTTGCGGATAGGGAAGGGAATCCCTTGTCGACTGGCCCAAGGGCAATGTGGCCTGCGGTGTCTGGATCAAATCCCGAAGAGGCCAGCTCTGCTGAAGGCTTTCCAGGATTTCGTCCGCATTGGATATGGTTTTCTTTGTATCAACAACCAATGACAGTGCCGACTTTGAAATCGGTGCCAGCTTGGGTGTGGCCGCTTTGACATCCTTGATGGAGAGATCGACATTTTTCATGATCGACGGAAGCCGGTCAACGGAGTCTCGCACCTTTTCAGAAGTTTGCCGGACATTCCCGGCGGTATCCCGAAGTTCGTCATAAATTTCCTGTCGCTTCAAAATGGCCCCGACCGTTCCTTTTCCGCGATCGACAGAATCCGAAAGGTCGGCAATATTGGCGACAATCCTCTGGAGGTTCAAGATCGTCGGATTAAGCTTTGCCATGATCTGGTCGAGAGTCAGCGGCGCCTCGCCCTTGATCCTGTGGTTTGGAAGGATGACCGGAAGCCATGGAGAACCCAGACTGATCCTGAGCGTCACGTCTCCGGAAATGATCCCGGACTTTTCAACGGTAATGAAGGAATCCTGCCGGATTTTGGGAGAGTACTTTCTGAGAACCTCCATTTCGACACGGATCTGGTTCAGCTTGGTAAAGTCTACCGATTTCACCTCTCCGATGGAGATACCGGCAAGCTTGACAGGAACGCCAGGGACAATACCGAAGGACTGGTCGAGAATCGTATAGATCCGATACCTTTTGTCAAAGGCGTGCTGATTGACGGCCACTTCATACAGACCAAAAAAGAAGCCCAACAGGGGGATGAGAAGAAAAAAGGCAGCAAGCCTCTCCAGTCGTTTTTCGTTTTCCCGGTGAACATAATGAAGTTTCATGATTTTTTTTGTCTCAGGAATGAATGGTTTTCTGCCACAGGCTCCTCGCGGGTTCGTGTGATTGGCATTGAACCGTGTGTTTTATGTTGTCAAAACGAGTTGCTTGTCCAGAATAAGGCTGACGTGAACAGATGGTCATTAGATCATATTGATGATTGCTCCATTTGACAACCTTTAAACTTTCAGAAAAGGCTTTCTTGTTAATGCTGAAACGTTTCGGGAAACGTCAGGAATCGGGAATCCTCGCCATCTGTCTTTTGAAAGGTGTTACCGATTTCCATGAGCAGGTATCTCTTGAAAATCCCCTTGGGGCTGATCGGCTTTCTTGAAAAAAGGAGGATGGTCGTATGCTGTTTCTCTAAAATGGTTTTAAAGTATTGATGGAAAAGGGCGATTCCGTCCTGATCAAGTCCTTCATACGGGTCATCGAGAATGATCAGTCCCGGAGAAAACAGCAGAGCTCTCAGGAGACCAATGCTTTTCTGTGCGTTGATCCCGATCTGGTAGGGGTACAAATGCGCGATTTTTTCCATCTGATGGTCTATCAGAAGCTGATCGACGGTTTCATAAGGCCGTTCATTTTTATTCTGGCTCAGGTATTTCAGGGGAAACGCCAGATTCTCCCTGACAGTCAGGGAGTTCAGTAAAATCCCGTTTTCAGGAAGAAGGCCGATCTTTTTTCGAACATAATGGAGTGTCAGGTTGTCCGGATCTTTCATGGATCGGCCAAAGGCTGAGTAGCTCCCGCTTGAAAGAGGAATCAGCCCCATGATGGATTTGACCAGGAGAGATTTTCCTGTCCCGGCCTTTCCCAGGATGTAGGTGTGTTCTCCCTTCAAAATATCAAGATAAACCGATGATAGCTGGGGACCATCGCTTCCCAGAGGAAGGAATGTCGCATTTTCCAGCTCCAAAAGGGTATCGGTCGCCATGAATGGTCCTTTCAGATGAATCTTTTTAAAGTTCTGCGATCAGGCAAAGATCAGGAAGATCTGGATAACAGTCAGAACCAGCGTGCATAAAACAATCGCATTGACGAGGGCCTTGTTGGTTTCCCGGGGAACATCATTCGGAGACTGGCCTACGGAAAGCCCATGATAAACCGCAACAGCGGCAATGATCAGGCCAAAGGCCGCGCTGTCCATCAGTGGTACGAGAAGGTCTGAAAGCGTAAGGCTGGTCTTGAGGCTTTCAATCAGCGACACCATGGGCATCGATAGGCCAAAGAGCCCCATCAGGAAACCGCCGGTAAACGAGCAGATGGCGAAATAGAAGGTCAAAGCCATCGTCGAGATCAAAACACCCACAATTCTCGGAGTGATCAGGAAAAAAGAAAGATTCACCCCAAGCATCTCGATCGTGTCGAGCTCTCCCGAAACTCTCATGTTGCCGATCTCAACGGATATGGCGGAAGCAGACCGGGCGATCACAACCATGGCCGTGGCGAAAGGGCCAACAATTCTCAGAATAATATGAATAATGATGGTTCCGACAAGATTCTGGATTCCAAGCTTGGGAAGTTCAAGGCCGGCCTCGGCAACTGTGCCCATACCGAGCAGGAGTCCGACAATCGTCAGAATGGGAATGGCATCAAAACCGATTGAAAGAATCTGCTGAAGCAGAAGAGGAACGTAGCTTCGCCTTTTCACAAGGATCGCGCCCAAATCATAAAAAGAGGTCAGGATGATTTGGAAGAGGTCCCTCAGATAAAAAAAGATTCGAAAAAAATTCAATCGGTGAAAAATGGCATCCATCTTAATGGCTCATATCGTTTGTCACCTATGATGACTTCGTAGTTTACATAATATACATTATTTGCGAATTACAGGAGGAACTACTCTCCCCTGTGAGGATTTCCGAGATGGTTCGAGATGAATCCATTCACGATGATTTGATCCCACGTCGATAACGGGAGCAAACGTCTCCATGCAGCCAAGAGAATCGGGTCCTTGTATTTTTCTGTGGTAATCACCAGGACAGCATACCCTATCTGCTCCTGCGACAGAAATGCTGAAGGAGGCTTTGGTGGCCCCTTGAGTCTATCAATGGCTTTTAGTGTCTCCGGATCAAGCTTCTTCGGATTGACAAAAAGCAGAACATTTCCTTTTGACAAAACATGAACGATGGTGCAGTTCGAAATATCCTTGAGGGGTGTTTGTGGCTGAGGAATCCATTCGTGAGTCATCGCTCCGGAATTGGGTGGATCTGAGGAATACGCAAACGATTGACACTGGGATGGATCCGACACAAAAACGTGACCCTGTGAGGGGTATTTTAAAAGTGGATCTTTTTGGGTTGTCTGATCGGACTGGGATGATGGACCGCCAAAAGCTGTTCCAAAAAGGGGTGGAAACGGAGTGGGGTTGGTATTCGAGCTGTCTCCCCAAGCCTGATCGATCCTATTTTCGCCAACGGGCAATAGACCGGTCATTGGACATATCAGGCCTATAAAAAGTATAATGGACCATATTCGACAACGGTAAACCATAGTGCAAGCCCCTTTTTATTTTCCGCCAACGTGCTTGTCGTCCATTTTCAAATCTTTTGGAGGGTATCATTCTGAGCAGTCTCTTTCAACATGTCAAAAAATTAAAAAGGCAATCAAATGCTTATATTTTATTCTTTTTTATGGCATTGATTCCATTTTTTTCACCCACTGTTGCCTCAGCTGACAGTGTTTTTATCCCAGGAGTGTACGGAGAGTTCCTGCCAGGGGCATTGACTCCCTCCCAATCAGGTGTTTCGCCCGATCTTGGATGGGGTATCGGCGGAAATGAAGACGGTTTTCTGAATGACACATTTTTTGTTCGTTTTTCCGCAACGCTTGAAAACTACCCCTCTCCAGGCATTTTTCTGGTCCCGCTCACCTTTGGTCCGGGACTTCGTCTGATCAAATCCGACCCGGGTGATTTCTACGTCATCGGAACCATCGGGATTGCTCCTGTCTTCTTTCCCCAGGGAGGTGAGCTTTTGCCGCTCTATGGAGGAGGGATCGGCTATTCATTCAGTCGTTTTTTTGCAGAAGCCCGAGTGAATGTTTTCCCCCAGTCCCATTTCCTTGGAGGATCTCTGATCGAGTTCCCCCTGACCATAGGGATGCATTTGTAATCGATAGACCTCGCGCCCGACCCGATTCAAACCATTGCGCTAGAGATCGTTTTTCGGGTGGGCGCCAGTGCAAACAATCCGGTAAACGCCTTCCTGCCGTTTCTGCAGAACATATTTAGCAACAGATGATGAAGGGGGTCCGATTGGATCAAGTGGATATCAACTCAAATGAACTTCTGAGGGCCATACTTGAAGCCTCCAAGGAACCACAGGTTATCGTTGGCTCCGACTTCAGAATTCATGCGATCAATGCCGGCGCCAAAAAACAGCTTTGTATCGCATCTGACGACCGACTTGAGGGACTTCCCTGCAAAACCATTCTTGGCTCGGAGCTTTGCCGCTCAGCCTGCACTTTCAAAAGGACTGTCGCTGAGGGTCCGCTGACACTTGAATCCACACCAGCATGCTTAAGCAATCATGATGAAAAACTGATAACAGTTCAAACCAGCATTCTTTCCCTGGGAAGCGAGCTTCAGGGAGTCCTGAAAACCTTTTCCCCTCCCCGCCCGGAATCAAGCAACGATTTGAGCAATGTGGAAAATCGGAAGATTCTTCCCAGAACCTCTTCCCCTCTTCCGGGAGAACAATTTAACGCTTCCTTGATGAAGATCATCTCCGGACCGGGACAAACATCCCTGCCAATTATTATTGAGGGGGAAACCGGAACCGGAAAAGAGTTTCTCGCCAGGATGATTCATGAAAATGGTCCCAGAAAAAAAGGACCCTTTGTCGTTCTCGACGCAACACATTTTTCAAACGAAATTGCTGACTCGCTTTTGTTTGGCCATAGAAAAGGAACCTTCACCGGAGCAATCGGAGATCAGAAAGGCCGTCTGGAATCATCGGACAAAGGGACCCTTTTTATTGATGAACTTCAGAACATGTCTCTCTCAATCCAGATGAAGCTTCTGAGATTTCTGGACCGAAAAACTTTGGTCCCACTCGGCTCCTCCGCAGAGATCTCTATTGATACAAGGATCCTGGTCGCCACAAACGAGCCTCTATCTGCCCTTCTGGCAAATGGAAGGTTACGCCCCGACTTTTTCTACCGGATAAGGGGGAAAACGATTCGCATCCCTCCCCTTCGTGAACAGCTTGAAGAGATTCCCGACCTGCTCAACTGGAAATTTCAACAATGGGAGCAGGAAAACAAGACCCCTCCTCCGCTTGTTCTACCTGATGCAATGAAAGCACTCCAGTCCTACTCCTGGCCGGGGAACATTCGGGAACTTTTCTCTTTTCTGGACTACTTGCTTGGTTCTTTCGCTTCTGGAGAAAAAGTTCCAGTCAGTTGGGTCAAGGAAGAGCTGAAATCGATTATGGTCGATTTGTCAGGAGGAGGATTTGAGGACCCTGAAGAAATGGCTAGCGAAAGGGAGCTGATCATCCAGTCCCTCCGTTCTGCAGAAGGGGAAATCGGGAGAACGTCAGAATTGTTGGGGATGAGCAGAACCACATTGTGGCGGAAGATGAAAAAACTTGGGATTCGCCCGTTTGAGGGAGATTAGAGACAAAATCACATTGAAGCGGCCGGGTTCACCCGAAAGGAATCTCATCGGGTGGAGGAGTTGAGATAAAAAAAGAGGAGGGTTTCCCCTCCTCCTTAATTCTAATAACTGCCAATGGAATCAGTGATTTATGATGACCTTTGTTCCTAGAGATCCATCCTTAACCAATCAAAGCACTTGAAGAAAGAGCTTGAACGATTCACTCAAGATGCTTGGAGCAACAAGCCAAAAACCACACGTTCTTTATCGGCGGTTTTAGCAAATGTGAATTAGGCGTTAACCTTTGTCACATTGGCGGCTTGAGGTCCCTTGGACCCACTCTGGATCTCGAATTCCACAAGCTGACCTTCTTCAAGGGTTTTAAATCCGGATCCGCCGATGGCGGTGTAGTGAACAAAAATGTCCTCACCGTTCTCTTGGGAAATAAAGCCATAGCCTTTGTTTGCATTAAACCACTTAACATGTCCTCTTGCCATTACGTGTTCCTCCTTGATATAAACCAACGGTCAGTAGATGTGGGCGTCCCGCAGTAAAAAAAAACCGCGAGCTCCAAATTCAAGCTGCGGCTTTTCATTCCGTCCTGAAGACAATCCTGAAATTAACCACACCTTCTTGAAACCCACATTCCTAATTTATCAGGAACAAATCAATCTGTCAACTGTCTCCATCAAAAAAGATTATTCAGGACCATCCATCAGGTTGAGGCTAAAAATCAAAATATGCTCCGAGGGCAACATAATTTTCTTTCAAGAAAGGAAAATCATACATTGGTGAATAACCGTTATAAAAATCAATCGCTGTCCTGAACTGAACCCATGAGGCAGGCCTGTGTGTCAGGATACCGATCTGAAGATCTTCTGACGGGGTATAGCCATTGATCCCCTGGGAAAGAATATTTAACGCCATATAAGCTCTTGAATAGGCTGCCTTCCATTCTGGCGCATAGAGCTCGAACCCCGCCTGGCCAATCAGGGAGTCTTGTGCCGACGGATAGAAGCCCAGACCAACAACACGGTAAGCACCTCCTCCGTAGATACGAAAATACCGGGTCACATCGTATGACGGAATAATCTGGAGTAATTCTTGTCCATAGTCTGTATTCTTATTCAGATTCATTAAACTTGTATAGCTATACCCCGTGTGGGAGCTGTCGTGATAGAAAAAGATCCTGGTGGAAAACTTGTTGTACCGGATCGTGATGGGCAGACCGATGATAAAATCGGTGCTTTCCAGAAAGGTTGCTGTCTGAACAAAGGCAAATCGTGAAAACGCTGCGCCCATAACACCCACCTGAATGGATTTATTGATTCCGGAAACCTCGCTTTCCCATCGGACAATCCCGATATCAGCACCAAACGTCCCGTCGAACTGTCCGTAATGATTGTTTGAGCCCAGGAAGTAGCTGATATTACTCGTCGGTTGTCTCGGATCAGCCAGAAGTGGGGTGAAGGGATCACCTTGTGGAAAAAACAGTACCCTGTACCCGTTTTCATTAATGGCTCCGTCTTTTTCATCTTCTTCCGGTGTAAAGGGATCCTGGTATAGGACCGCTGAAGGAGTTTGAGCCGTTGTGGGATCCGGTGAGGACTGGGGTGCAGACTGAGCAATTGAAGGAGCGACAATCATGGATCCCAGGAAAATGAATATGGCAAGAAAAAATTCGGACGAAGAAAAATATCTTCCGCTTATAGACTTTCCAAAGGTTTTAGAAAGGTTCACAATCTTCTCCATATTACGATCTTGAAACAATTACCCGTGTTATTTCAAAAAAGAGTCAATGTAACATTTCTTGAAAAAATTACTCATTTTCTTAAAGATCTCACAACAATTCTTCTTCCGAGCAGTTTTCAAATGTTTTCCCGAAACTTCCCATATGGGAACGAGCAATATAACTTGGCGACCAAAGCACCCCATTCCAGTATTTTGAAGCCAGATCTTTTCGCTCTTTTTTCAGAAGACGACTTGATACGCACTTCAAGCTGTTGACGAGCATTGATACAGAAACTTTTGGGGGAATCGAGACAAGAAGATGCACATGATCCGACTCTCCCCTCATCTGGATCATGTTGGCTTGAAAATCCTCACAAACATTTTTGAAAACAGTCTCGAGAACAGCCAAAGCGTGTTTGTCAAAAACTTCGCTTTTTCTAACCGCAAAGAAGACCAACTCAACGATAATTGAGAAAGTACAGGTTCTACCTTTACGAATTTCGTCTTTATTATCCATAGACCAATTCTAAAACAATCATTTGGGATGTGCAATTACCAAAGACAGAAGCCATCACAGAGAAGACTATTTCATTGGGAAGGGCTTGACTGTACGCTATGATACTGAAGTCCTGATTCTATTATTATTGGGAGTATCTGCTAGGATTATGGCCATGTCGCACCATTCACCTTCTCATCAAAAATCGCATTCATACAAAGGACAGTCTTTTTTGAAAAAGGAAGAGTTCTTTTTCGGACAATCTGCGCTGAAGACACTCTTCTCCGAAAAATGCGATAGAGGATGGACATTGATTGAAATCGTTATTGTCCTTTTTGTGATCAGCCTTGTCTTTGCGATTGTTTCTCCCCATCTGAAACTTCAAAAGACACCGGGACTCAGAGAGGTCTCCCTGAAAATCGCCGGAGAATACCGGGCTCTTTATTGGGAAGCCATTTCCAGACAACAGGTTCTCAGGTTGAAATATGATCTTGACAAAGGCACCGTATCCGCCTTCAGGATGGCACCGGATGGATCCTTGAAACCCGTATCGATCCGCGGCATCTCTGTATGGAGCATAGCTCCAAAAGTTCGCTTCACCCGCATTCACACACTTCATCAGGGACGGGTCGAATCGGGAAGAACCTTTACCCAATTTTTCCCAACAGGAGCGGTAGAACCGACAACGATCCATCTCTCTGACCGACACTCCCACTCCATGACCATAACGGTCAATCCTGTCAATGGTCGAACACATATCTTCAAGGGCGATGTCGAAGCCCCTTCCCTTCCCCCATTGCTTCCTGGCGGAGTCGGAAACGGAGCCTTCATGGGGGCAGGATGAACCATTCCAGGCGATTGTCGGACAATGCCTTCACTCTCATAGAAGTCATGGTCGCCCTGTTCATTTTTAGTGTAGCAGTCATTGCCCTTCTGGCGATCAGGACGAATGCGTTACAACTCGATGAGAGAGCTCGCGATGAAGTTGAAATGACCATATTGGCCAACAGGAAAATGTCGGAAATCGTGGGACAGGGCTTTGCCCCTGTTGGAGATGTATCCGGAGGTTTTGGAAAAGAACATAAAGACTATCGGTGGGAAGAAATTGTGACGGCTTCTCCATTGCCGATCATTCGGCAGGTCACTGTCAAGATTTCAAAGAAAACAGGCAAGGGAAAAATTGTCGTCACTCTTGTTTCCTACATTTCCGGTATTCAGTAATCGATAAAGGTCATGCTCTGGACAGGAGATCTATCAATAATGGTTCACCGGGAGTTTCCTCAAAAATTCAAAATCCCTCAAGAGAAGGATGGCGGATTCACCCTGATTGAAGTTCTTGTGGCATTCATGATTTTTGCCATGATCCTCGGCTTGCTGTTTGGAGCGGTGGAAAGCACTCAAAAGGTCCTGTCAATCGCAAATAACGGAAACAGGATCTTTGAAAATGTTCAGAGCGCCCTGTTTCGCATTCATGGAGAAATTCTTTCAACCTACATCAATCCGAACGATCCGCTCACCTATTTCATTGGGAATCCTCAAAGTGCGGGAGATGAAGAAACGGATACCCTGATGTTCACATCGCTGGGCCAGACAAGACTGATGCAAAATGCTCCGGTTTCCCACCTGATGGGGGTTCAGTATGTCCTTCTTCCGGAAAAGAAAGAAGGAGAATATGTACTGGCCCATGAACAGGATACCAACTTGTTAAGTTATGGAACCCAGGCCGTTCAGGCTGAACCCCTGCTCCACCATGTGTTGTCTTTACGTTTGTTTTATTTTGACAGCCATGAATGGGTTAACCAGTGGAACTCAACACAGAGCCACCTTCTCCCTGTCTACGTCAAGCTGGTCCTTAAGGTCAGAGCGGGGAAAAACGGAGAAAGAACATTTACAGATGTGGTTCCTGTCCCATTATCCACGATGATGCAGACTCAAGGAGGAAGCGTTTCCTCTGTAGGAGGTTTCTGAGCTTCTACTCTCCCCCATCCATATTGTCATAACCATAGGCGAGGTTTTCGAACCTTGTGCAGTGGCCAAGGAATGCGAGATTGACCGATCCGATCGGGCCATTCCTTTGTTTTCCGATGATCACTTCAGCCTTGCCCTTGTTTTCCAGATTTTCCTTGTTATAAACCTCGTCCCTATAGATAAAAAGAACGATATCGGCATCCTGCTCAATGGCACCCGACTCCCTGAGATCAGAAAGAATGGGCTTTTTGTCTTTGGGGCGATTCTCAACGGATCGTGATAACTGGGCAAGCGCGATGACCGGCAAGTTCAGCTCTTTCGCCAAGGCCTTGAGTGAACGGGAAATCTCAGAGATTTCCTGTTCACGGTTATCCGTTCTTTGAGAACCTTTCACCAACTGGAGATAGTCCACCACAATCAGGGAGAGATTTTTATTTTGAGCCTTGAGTCTTCTGGCTCTGGCCCTTAGTTCGTAAACAGAAAGATCTCCGGAATCATCGATAAAAAGCGGGACGTCGCTCGCTTCTC
>JAKBTA010000038.1 GCA_021844645.1 Nitrospirota bacterium | reverse complement strand
TTGACCTTTCCTTCGACCGGGCGATGGAGAACGACGGGAACGGTCCCGATCTTCGAGAGGCCCTTTCCCGTCAGATCGCATCCGCTATTCCACTGGGGAAAGGTCAGGGAAGAGTACTGCCCCTTTCCCTTGAATCGGGGATAGCCGGGGTCTTCACCGTTTTTGACCCGGCGAAAAAACGCCTGGAACGCCAGATCGATGCGAACCGCCACGTTCTGGAGCGTTTGGGAATAGACCGTCTCAAGAGCGGGACGGATCTTTTTCAGGGAGGGGAGCGTCCCGATCTGGGTATACAGGGACAAACCGGCACCGTACCAGTCCCACGCATCTCTCCGATGCTCCAGAAAATGGTTGTAGAGCCAGCGGCACTCTTCCAATTGTCGATTCAGAAGAGCTTCCTGTTTGCGGGTCGGATACAACCGATACTTGAATGTTTTTCTCATGTTGTGAATTTTTTAACTAAATTACACAATGAGTCAAGAGACATTCATCCTCCTCTTGGCAAAGAACGCCTAAGAGGAGGTATGCTGCCTTGAGTCCTGAATAAAAATCCAGGAACCAGCCTTTCCACGAGATGTCTCCATCAAAGCGGAACACCGGAAAGTACGGGTGATATCCATCCCCCTATTCCCAATATATAATGGTGCCTGTCCGATAGATATCAGGCAGTCCATGAACCGGGAAACACAGGAAAGGATCATCGACGAATGTCCAGACAGAATGACTCCACAAAAGAAATTGCCCAGGAGATCAGTACGCGATGTGAAAAGAATCCCCAGGGAACATTCCGGATCGGAACCTTTGGTTTCATCGAGCTTGAAGACACCTGGGGCGACGAGACAACCATCCTCAACACGGCAAGGGTCTCGACATCCAACAAACGGCTTCATTCCCCGGACGAGATGTCAGAAAAAGATATCTCCCTTCTCTACCACCTGTTCTCCGAACAACACGGAACCCCCTTTGAAACGGTCCTGTTCCGATATCGATTTATCGCTCCGATCTTTGTCCTGAGACAATGGGTCAAACATCGCATCTCGACATGGAACGAGTTTTCCATGCGATACAGAAAGCCCATATCCGCATTCTACATTCCGACAGGAAATGCCCTTTTAGTCGATGGATTTCCCGTTCTCTCCACGGAACAGGTCGAACGCTATACCTCGCTCCTGGAAAAGTTGCAGGACTTCTATGAGGAAGAATACGACCAGGCCTGCCGGCACATTGAAGAAGCAAGACAAAAAGGGATTCTTCCGGAAAACAGGGGGGGACGGGACCCTTACAGGGCAAGAGCAAGGGAGTTGCTTCGGGGAGCAGTTCCTGTTGCAGCCTACAGCGACGTCTACTGGACAGTCAATCTTCGTTCCCTGTTGAACTTCTTCTCTCTCAGGACAAAAGAAACCGCCCAGTACGAAATCAGGGAATATGCCCTTGCAGCCTACACCCTTTTCGGCAGGAAATTCCCGATCATCAGGGAGATGATCGAGAAAGCGGAAAAAAACAGGGAGAAATAACGCGGAAAAACGGATCAGACGATGTGTCGGATCACCTTTCCTTCCACCAGGTAAACAATAATTTCCGCGACATTGGTCACATGGTCCGCAAACCTTTCAAGGGCGCGGCTCATGAAAAGGATGCGGACTGCGGGACTCACCCTCTCCGAATCATGAGCCAGCTCCGTTACGATCGAGCGGATAAGCTCACGATGGATTACATTGACCTCTTCGTCCCGGCGACAGACATCGAGGGCCTTTTTCGTATCACGGGCCACAAAGGCCGCCAACGCGTCAAGAAGCATCTCCCGGGCAATCTCTCCCATCCGGGGAATGGCTGGAGGAATCGGATAGGGGATCTCTCCCTTGAGCTCAATGACACGTTCGCAGACATTGACCGCCAGATCGCTCATGCGCTCAAGATCGGTGATGATCTTCATCGCCGTAATAATGAATCGAAGATCCCTGGCCTCCGGCTGGTAAAGGGCAATCATCCGGATGCAGTCTTCGTCGATGCCTACTTCCATGGCGTTGACCTGATGGTCTTTCGCGATGATTTCTCCGGCCTTGTCCGCATCTCTCCCGACAAGGGATGCAATCGCCCCTTCGAGCTGCTCTTCAACCATCCGGCCCATGGCCGAAACCTTTTCCTTGAGCTCATCAAGCTCCGCATCAAAGTGCCTGTGCACGAATATCCCTTTCATCGGCAAATCAGTCCAGAATCAACCGAACCGCCCGGTAATATAATCCTCCGTCCGCGACTCCGACGGTGTCGTAAAAATCTTGGAAGTCACCCCCATCTCGACCATCTCACCGTTCAGGAAGAAAACAGTCTGGTCGGAAACACGAGCGGCCTGTTGCATATTATGCGTCACAATCACGATGGTGTAACGGATCTTGAGCTCCTGGATCAACTCCTCGATGCGGGCGGTTGAAATGGGATCGAGCGCCGATGCCGGTTCATCGAGGAGAATCACTTCCGGCTCAACGGCAAGCGCCCGGGCAATGCAGAGACGTTGCTGCTGTCCCCCGGAAAGGGCAAAAGCAGAATCGTCGAGCCTGTCCTTGACTTCTTCCCAAAGGGCTGCAGCCTGAAGGGACTTCTCGACCACATCTCTCAGGACGCTCTTTGCGCGTATTCCCTGAATCCTGAGTCCATAGGCCACATTCTCAAAGATCGATTTCGTAAAAGGATTGGGTTTTTGGAAAACCATTCCAACACGGCGCCTTAAAATGACCGGATGCATCTCGGGGGAATAGATGTCCTGCCCGTCAAGAAGAACCTGCCCATCGACCGAGAAATCCTTGACAAAATCGTTCATCCGGTTAAGGCTCCGGAGAAAGGTCGTCTTTCCACAACCGGAAGGACCAATCAGCGCCAGGACCTGCCGGTCGGGAATCTCCATCGAAACACTTTTGAGCGCCTGCGTTTCACCATAGTAGGCGGAAAAGTTTCTGATGCTCAGCCTCTCCATACACTTTGTCCTATCTGATTCATTTTCATCCTGTTCATGGCAGTGTCACCGGTCAAAAACCTTTTCATGGGCCTCTATCTCTGCCGGGCCGAAAACTTGCGACCGCCCCAGGTCAAAAAGCGTATCCCAAGATCAAGAGCCAGCACAATAACCAGCAGAACGAGAGAGGCCGCCATCGCCTTTGTATGCATCTCCGGAGATGGTTCATGGATATAGATGAAGATCTGCATGGCGAGATCGCCGACAGCCCCCTGGCTGCCAACAAGGGATGAAGGAATGCCGGTATTGTAGTAGTTGGTAAAAACGAGCGGTGCCGTCTGGCCCAGAACATTCAGGACGCCAAGAAGAATCCCCGTCCCGATTCCCGCGACAGCTCCCGGCAGGGCAACGCCGCGAAGCGTCTGCCATCGGGTGGCGCCCAGGGCATACGCCCCTTCAATATAGGATCGGGGAACATCCCGGAGCGACTGCTCGGTCACCCTCGTGACGATCGGGATCATGATGAACCCAAGGGTCAGTCCGCCGGCCAGGGCGGAAAATCCCCAGTGGAGGCCATAACCTGTTGACGTGGAAAAAACATAATACCCGACAACGCCCCATACCACCGAAGGCACACCCAGAAGAAGATCTGAGAACAGCCTGACCAGCGATGGAAGACGGTCATTGCCTCCCTCCCACAGAAACATTCCGGCCCAGACTCCGATCGGGACAGAAAGCGCGCTTGCAAGAAGCGCAAGAACGAGACTCCCGACGATTCCGTTCAGGATCCCGCCTTCAGATCCGACCGGGAACCCTGAAGGAAGCGTTGTCAGAAAGTTGAGGTTCAGCGCACTTTTTCCTTTTTCCCAGGAGACCCAGATAATGGCCAGAAGGGGGGTGACCGAGAGGACGAAAGCCAGCAGGGTAATCGTTCCGAATACAGCGTTCCTCGCTCGTCTGAAAAGGGAGAGGCCCCTGACCTGATTCATGCTATCCTCCCCCCACCGAACCGGCAAGCCTTCCTCCCATAAGTCTCATCAGAAGTTTTCGGCCGAGAGTATTCATGACCAGGGTGATCAGGAGAAGAATCAGGCCAAGTTCCACTTCCGCAGCAGAGTACAGGGGATCAATGACCGCATAGGTAAAGGTATTGGCCAGAAGGGCGCTGATCGTATAGCCGACATCCTGGATCGTCTGGGGGATCGAACCCTGGTTTCCGATAAGAAGCAGCACCGCCATCGTCTCGCCGACAGCGCGGCCGAAACCAAGAGTCACCGATCCGATGATCCCGGGGATGACCGCCTTCAGTTTTACAAAAAGCAATGTCTCGACCTGGGTTGCACCCAGAGCATAGGAGGCCTCAACCATCTCTTTGGGAACCATCAACAGGGAGTCCCTTGTCACCGTGGCAACAAGCGGGATGATCATGAAAGCCACCACAAGACCCGCAGCGAGGATTCCGTATCCCATCGGATCTCCGTTGAAAAAGTCCCAGTGGGCGCCGAGGGTGCGGGCAATAAACGGCTCGACATGATCCCTGAGAAGGGGGACGACAAAGGCAATTCCGAATGCGCCGAACACGATCGATGGAATGCCGGCAAGCATTTCCATAAGAGTTGAAACGATCCCGCCAAGCCATTTGGGAACATAGTCGGAAAGGAACAGCGCCGAAAGGATCGCAACGGGAATCGCCACGACAAGTGCGATACCGGTCACCCAAAGGGTCCCGACAAGATAGGGGAATGCACCGAAGATTTCCCGGCTGGGGTTCCAGGCGGAGGACCAGAGGAATGCGAAACCGAACTTCGTGATCGATGGCCAGGCGGTCACAAAGCAAACACCGAGAACAATCAGAAAGAGAATGAGAATAAAAAGGGCCCCTCCCTTGAGCGTCCATCCGAACATCCGGTCTTCCCTTGTAAGATGGGATCCTCTCATCAGGCGTCGGGAAGCCTGAGCAAGCTGTCCATCCCCGGATGAAGGAGTTTGGCGGAGCACATCGCTGGCATTGATCTCGGCATTTTCCATCTTCTCGTCCCTGGTCTTTTCCATTGGCACCCCGAAGGAGCTTTTTATATCATTCAGACAAAGATCGGGCGGCCCGGCATCGGCCGGACCACCCGCTTATAAAGCCGGCCGGAGAAGGAGAAATGCCTTCTGACCCGGCCGGCGGAACTAAAGTCTCTTGCTTGGTCTATCCAGGAGAAACTTCGTTTTTGCTGTTTCCAGGAAGAAGCCGGTTGAGGATGTGGTTGAGTCGGGGCTTCAACGGTTCAAACGGAAGGGGAGCAAAGCCGCTTGACACCGTATATTTCTTGGCCTGGCCAGGACCCAAAGCCCACAAGATCAGCTTTCGGACCTGCTTCATCGAAGCACCGTCGAGGTTCGTCGACACCATCCAGAACTCAAAGTTCGCATCCGGATAGGCACCTGGATCCTTGAGGTTCCATACGATCGAGCGATTGAAGTCATTGGGAAATTCAGGATCTTTCAGGGCTGAGTATCCCGCTTTCTTGATCGTGTCGATGGTTCCGACGACATAATTTCCAAACTTGTTCTTAAGGGCTGCGGAAGACAGGTGATACTCCTTGATCCATCCCAGACCGACATATCCAATCGCACCGGGTGTCGACATGACCGCAGCCACCACCGCATCGGATCCATTGTATCCCGACCCGACAGGCCAGGCAGGGGCAAGGTCCCGGCCGACCTGGTTATACCAGAGCTTTGACGTCTGGTTCAGGTAATCCGTGAAAACAAAGGTTGTCCCGGAAGCGTCTGCCCGATGGGTCACCTTGATCTTGGTATGCGGAAATGAGATATCCGGATTCATGGCCTTGATCCTGGCATCATCCCAGTAGCGGATCTTGCCGAGGTAGATTCTTGAAACCGTCGGTCCGTCAAGCTTCAGGACGGTCTTTTTGTCGATGCCGGGAATATTGTAGATGACCTGGGCATCGTCAAAAGCAATCGGAATGGAGACCAGATTGGAATAACGCTTCCTGAAGGTCTTTGTGAGATAGGCATCCGATGCTCCGATGGAGATATTTCCGTTGGCAGCATTGGCAATGCCGAAACCGGAACCGGTCGAGGCGACAGAGATGTGAACTCCCTTGTGGGATTTCTGGTAAGCCTCCGCCCAGACCTGCTCAAGGGGAAAAAGCATCGAGGAACCCGAGATCGTCAGATCCGATCCGGCGTAAGCCGATGAAACCCCCGGGCCGAACAAGGCCGTGGCAACAAAAAGTCCTGCAGCAACCGTTGATACCGAAGACTTTATCGCGGCCAAAGAAAACAGCCCCCCCGGCATTTTTTTGGACATTGTAAACCTCCTCATGAAAATGTTTTTTCAGTTTTCCCACAGCGCTGATACATCCGCATGACAGATCGATGACAAAACGATGACATTTCTCACCGACCCCCCGGATTTCCGATCCGGAAGCTTCCCGGAACCCTTATAAAACAAGCAGAATCCCTATCGGTTTTCCAGCGAGACCGCCCGAACGGGAGCGGTTGCTCCGGTATCTTTCAGGCGATATCCTGTCCCCCGAAGCGTTTCGATATATTTTGGCTCCCCCGGCGTCTCTCCCAGCTTTTTTCGAAGCGACCAGATATGAACGTTGAGGTTGTGTTCCTCAACCTCCCAGTCCTCTCCCCAAAGAGCAATCATGAGGGCATGGCGCTCGATGACAAAACCTCCCCGGGATATCAGATGCGCCAGAATCCGGAACTCGATGGGGGTCAGACGGATTTCACGTCCACCCACACGAACTTCATGTCTCCCTGTATCGACAAGAAGCTCGCCCATTTCAAAGCGTCCCTTGGGGACCCCCGGTTCCTGTCTTGTCTGCTCGACACGGCGGTCCAGAGCATGAACTCTGGCGACAAGCTCCCGTGTCGAAAAGGGCTTGGACAAGAAGTCGTCGGCACCTTCCTCAAGCGCCAGCACCCGTTTGTCGGTATCGGAAACCGCCGACAGGACCAGGATCGGCACATCCCGGATTTCTTTCTGTTTCCGGATAAACCGGACAAGCTCGATCCCGTCGGTAACGGGAAGCATCAGATCCAGAATCGCAAACTTCAATCGGCCCCGGGCGATCACACGGCGCAAAAGCCAGATTCCCTCGTCCCCGTCCCTTGCCGTCAACACCTGGTAGCCTTCCCGCTCCAGAAGATTCTTCAGGAGCGTCAACAGATCCTCTTCATCATCGACTACGACAACAATGGGGCGATTTTCCTGCTCGTTCATCACAACCTCCTTTACAAGGACCTTCTCTCGACTTTGATACACTACATCCATCAAATGTCACCAAGAGAACAACGCTGTAAAGAATCGGTCACAAAGCTGAAAACCGGATCAGGGATAGACCCGCGGATCTGATAAAAAAACCGGAAGGAAAGGGATGCCCTCCCCTTCCGGCAGTCGCGCTGGGTGTTGTTTCTTAAAAGAAGTAGAACCAGGACATCATGACGCGGTTGTCGATGGCGTTCATGCCTGTGGTGTAGAGGGTGTCGAACTGGCCGTATTCAAGACCTGCGCGAACAGCAGGGGTGAAGTCGTGCCAGAGGTCGACAAAAGCAAAGGTATTGGCCGTCCACGCCGCGGAATACTTGAAAAGCCCGTTGGTGGAGCCGGCGCCGCCTGTATTATAGGCTCCAACAGTGTTGGCGATGCTCTGGAGATTGGTCGCATCGGTCTGGGCAAGACCCACGGCGATCGATGTATGGGCATCATCCGGGAAATAGTACTGGAGATCCACGTTGAAGGATCGGGTGTCGAGCGGAACGAAGGCATTTCCGTTGACAAAGAAAGTGCCGCCAGGATAGACCCCAGCCGATCCAGGAGTAGTCGCTCCAATTGCACTAGAGGAACCGCCCGTTCCGTAGTTCAGGTTCGGAAACTGCCAGGCGTCACCCTGTCCGTAGGAATACTCCGCCGTCAGGGTCAGGTTGTTGCCTGGCTTTCCGTCTTTGACCGGAATGATCGGAAGCCAGAGATCGATGGCATAGGCCGAGGTAAAGCTGTTGAAGCCCTGGCCTGCTGGGCTCTTTGCATTAATTTGATTTCCTGGACCTGTTGATGTTCCAGGATTCCCAAGATACCCGTCATAGTTGGTCTGGATGTCGGAAAAACCGATCGCAAGGGGGAACTGCCCCTTTCCGGTATTGCCGATCATTCCCTCTCCCATCCAGCCGGTATCGGCGTACTTGATACCCTCGACAAAGGTCGGAACACCCGACGTTTCGGCTGGCGGCATCTGGACGGAGCCTGCCACCTCGATGTGACTGTCGTCGGTCAGATGGACGATCTTGTACCAGCGGGCCTGGGGAAAGCGTCCATAGAGCGTTCCCGGACCTGGCGCGATCTGGACCGAGTTGTAGATATTGTAAGGTTGCCATCCGAACAGTGACCAGTACTGCCCCAGAAGGAAGTTCCCGAAGTCGGGCGTCGTGATGTCCATAAAGAAATGACGGATACGGAAGATCGGATTCGTCAGATAGCCCGTATTTCCTCCAGCACCGTTTAGACCGTACTGGGATTCACCCGGATTGGCCAGAAAGTCCATTTCCAGAAGAGCCCGGAGCTTATACCCGTTATAGACCGGGGAAGAGAGGGCAAAACCGATACGGGAGTTGTTCACATCAAAGCCCATGGCATTGTGATCGACCGTTGCGCCGAGCGAGGAGAGTTGCCCGCTTGAGGTTCTGCCGCCCTGGATGGTGCTGGCATTTGCCGCGCCGGCGTTGAATGGCCAGTTGTTGAAGGAGTTCGATGAATCATACACCGAATCGAATTCCACAAACCCGTACATCATGGTCTGCCATTTTCCCACCATGGCGGTATAGCCCGGCGGCGGAGCATCCGGAATCAGATTCTGAAAAGAATTATGGATTTCGGAGTTCAATCGGTCCGGATCAACCGGGGGCGCCTGGGTTGCTGGCTGTGGCTTCGAATAGGGAGAGTCCGGAGTCAGGTTGTCCGCCACTTGGGTCGGGGCATCGAGACTTGCCGCCCAGACAGGCTTTTGTGTTGCAAGGGCCAGAACCCCAGCTGCCAGGACAGAAAGCCCGATGGCGACTTGGCGAGTCTTGCGCATGAAAGAACCTCCTTTAATACGGAACGAATGGATGAAAGATCGACACAAGCCATGAACAGATCAACAATGTTTTTCGTCCGGCCACCCTGTTAAGGGAGATTCTGGTGCCCGGAACGGGAACCATCCTAAGGATCCCAGACAAATGGAAGATCAAGACAATGTGACAGATCTGTTAACTCTCGCGACGATGTTTTGGTTTTTTTACCGGGGGCAAAAATTGACAGGATAATTGACAGGATAATTGACAGGAAGAGGATCCTCACCGGAACATAGAGACAGCCTTTTCGGAAAACTCTCACGAGATTCACACAACAACCATCCATTCAGACAGGAGTTCTCCATGTCCGTACTGCTCGAATTCAGCATGTCCCCGCTGGACAAAGGCGCAAGTGTCGGCGCCTATGTATCCCGATCCCTTGACATCATTGACAAAAGTGGAGTCCCCTACCAGCTGAACCCCATGGGCACCGTCCTCGAAGGCGAGTGGGACGAGGTCATGGCCGTTGTCAGGGACTGTTACCTGAGAATGAGTCAGGATTGCGAACGGATCTCCGTTGCGATCAAGGTGGATGCCCGCGCCGGTCAAACGGGCCGGATCGCAGGCAAGATCAACTCCGTCGAGAAACATCTGGGCAGAAGCGTCAAGCATATCTGAGGGAAGCAGGGCGCTCCCCTTTTAGACTGCCCCGCTTGAATGCTATGATGGAACAAGTTTTTCAGAAAATCGACAAAAGGGGGAGTTTTGCGTTTTTCCGGGTATGATCCCGGAAAACCAGTCGCTGGGCCGGAAAACTCCCCCCGGAACATCAGTTCTGCACCGGTCTGAAGGCCAAATTAAAAAGAAAGCGGTAGAGCCCATTCATGGCAAACATCATTATTCTGGGCACCCAGTGGGGTGACGAAGGCAAGGGAAAAATCGTTGACATGTTGACCGAAAGGGCCGACTGCATCATCCGCTACCAGGGGGGCCACAACGCCGGACACACCATCGTTGTCGGCAAGGAAAAATTTGTGTTGCACCTGATCCCGTCCGGCATCCTTCATGAAGGAAAAAAGTGCGTGATCGGAAATGGCATCGCCCTCGATCCGCATGCCCTGATCGAAGAGATCGAGGAGCTTGCCTCCAGGGGGATCAAGGTCGGAACGAACCTCAAGATCAGCGATGCGTGCCACCTGATCATGCCCTACCACCGCGCAATCGACAAGCAGTCCGAAGAGATGAAGGGAACCCGGAGAATCGGGACGACAGGCCGCGGAATCGGACCGGCCTATGTCGACAAGATGGCCCGCATCGGAATCCGGACCGGTGACCTCGCCCACCCTGCGCTTTTCAGGGAAAAGCTGGAACAGAACCTGTCCGAAATGAATTACCTGATGGAAAAACTGTTCAAGACGCACGGATTCGACCTTGAAACACTCTATGCCGATGCCATGGCCGTAGGCGAAAGACTTTCCCCCTACATCACGGACACCTCCCTCTATCTCTGGAATGAGCGGCAGAAGGGATCGCAGCTTCTCTTTGAAGGGGCACAGGGAACACACCTCGACATCGACCACGGGACCTACCCGTTTGTTACCAGCTCCAACGCCTCCGCGGGCGGAGCCCTGACCGGGACAGGTGTGGGTCCGACCGCCATCGACGGGGTGATCGGAATCACCAAGGCCTACACCACCAGGGTTGGATCAGGACCTTTTCCCACAGAGCTTTTCGATGCCTCAGGAGACTATCTGAGAAAGCAGGGGAGCGAATTCGGGGCCACAACGGGCCGCGCCCGACGGTGCGGATGGTTTGACGCCCTTGTCGTGCGGTACGCGGCAAGAGTCAATGGACTCACCGGCATCGTCCTGACAAAGATCGATGTTTTAGACGAACTCGACACGATCAGGATCTGCACCGGGTACACCCTCCACGGCAAGCCCATATCGGAGTTTCCAAGACATCTCTCCGACATCGAGGCTGCCGTTCCCGTCTACGAGGAAATGCCGGGATGGAAAACATCCCTCAGGGGGGCGAGGGAGATGAGCGAACTCCCCGTCGCCGCCAAAAACTATATCCGCAGGATTGAAGAGCTCACCGGAGTTCCCGTTGTCATGGTCTCAACCGGTTCCGAGCGCTCCGAAACCATCGTGATTCAGGACCCTTTCGACATCAGGTAAAGGGGCTCAAAACCCCGGATTCTTTCAATGAGATCGGAAAGAGTCATCCCGAAGTCGGCGGGGAATCCTATGTCGAGGCTTGCTGTCTTGTTCTCGGCAAGCCTTTTTCCCAAAAGAACGGGATCGGTCGAAAGGACCCCGGCAATCTTCCCGGGGTGGTTGTGGACGGGACCGTAGTCCAGAACATCTCCCGCCGACTCCTTCCACTTCAGGAAATCCTCCCCATGGCCCATGAGCCATTTCCCCAGATGCCGTCTTTCCGCCTCGGCCTCATCTTTCAGGACAAAACGGACAGACAGCCCGGAGGCTCCGATAAAGACTCCGGAATGGGCATACGCCTTGTATCCCCGTTTTTCCGGACCAAGGGCAAGCCAGGTCTCCGGAGGAGGATTGACCCTTCGTCGCATGTGGCTTGCCACATGGGGCCAGTAATCCCTGAGCCCCATTCCCAAAAGATTTGCGGAAAGCTCCGCCGACAGGGCGAGAAGTCCAGGGCGGACCGTTCCACGAATGAGTGTCATTCTGTCGGAAAAGCCCGGAATTTCAAAAACATGGACCCATTCCGGATCGAGATAGTCAGAAATTTTTTTCTCTTTTTTCATTGCGACTCCAGCATCATTGTCCTTT
>JAKBTA010000037.1 GCA_021844645.1 Nitrospirota bacterium | reverse complement strand
GCATTGGCAAGGCTGATCCGGTGAGGCCACCAATAAAACTGACAACCGTGACCACACCATCGTTTTCTCCTTATTAAAAATTCAAGAAACCATAAAGTTTACACCGATAACACCACAAAGAGATGATCTGAAAAGACCTAAAGTATCTTTAGGCTTTTCAGCTTGCAATCACCAATTCTCTTCTTTGCGATGAAGTGACCGAGCCCACAGGGAAACGGCCATTCCGGTTATTGCGGAGATGACCATAACATCGTAGACCCACTCATAATCTCCACGCCAGGTCGGAAATCGGTGTGCACCCAACCATTCCTGCAAACAGAAACCAACGACACATCCGCTGCCTACGGCAACAAATGCGCCAACCAATGCATAAGCTACAAAACCCTTCATGCTGTTTCCCATTTTAATACCCTCCGATTTTCCATGGAAACCATGGACCGGTAAACGATCCTACTATCGGATAAACTCCGAAAAATAATAGCTGACGACCTTCCCGCTCTGAACACAAAAAACCCTTCAAAAAAGGTAGATCAGGAGGAGATCGGGTGGATAATACCCCCCGCATAAATACTTGTCAAGAATATATGGGATTTTCAATCGGGATGTTCCCAATTTTTGACTCGACTCGTTTTGGATACATCGTTTTTGGTATGCTTGATTTATGAAAAATTCCTCATCCCCCCTTGAAGCTTGGCATTCTCCCGAAGGAAGACGAATCAAGGATTCGGTTCTTGGAATCAACGATGGTGTGGTCACGGTTGTCAGTTTTATTGGTGGCCTCACCGGATCAGCCTTGCCAATGCATACCATTTTTTTTTCAGGAGTCATGTCCAATGTCGCAGGAGCCATTTCCATGTTTCTGGGAGGCTATATGGCTTCTCGAAGCCAGCGCGATTTTTACCTGAGAGAATCCAACAGGGAATGGGATGAAATCAGGGATACCCCTGAACTGGAAAAGAAAGAGGTCTTTGATATCCTGTTAAAGATGCACTTCTCTCAGGAAGAGGCAACGCTGTTTGTGCAAAGGATCACGAAGGATCCTCATCTTTGGCACTCCTTCATGATGAAGGAAGAGCTTGGATTGAGTGATATGGAAAAGGCACATCCATTAAAGGATGGCACATGGCTGGGAGCCTCCTTTCTCATTGGAGGGATTCCCCCACTCTTTCCCTATGCATTCGTTCATTCCCTGTCTTTTGCGTTTGATCTTTCCCTCGCTCTCTCAATAGTGGTATTGGCAACCCTCGGTGTTATAAAATCCCACTATTCGAATGAACCGGTCATCAAGGGAGCAGGAGAAATGGTCATTCTGGGTGGATCAGCCGCATTGGCAGGTCTTTTTGTCGGAACGATTCTTCCTAAAATCTTCCACCTGTCCTGATATTCACCATGGAATCAACTGTTTGACCTTAACCCGCATGGATTGGTCAAACGTCCTTGTTCCAACAACAACCATAATAAGGAGTCAAGAGCAATGGGAAGATTTCGCTATCATCTTTTTGCCTGCACGAATGAACGGCCAGCAAACCATCCAAGAGGATCCTGCGCAGCCAGGGGAATCGCTCCCCTGCTCGACGAGCTGAAGGAAGCCGTCCTGATGAGTCCTGTCCCTGGACCCATCAGGATCAATAAAAGCGGTTGTCTTGATACCTGTGAGGAAGGCCCTGTATTGGCGATCTATCCAGATGGAGTCTATTACAGGATACAAACCTCGGAAGATGTCAAACGGATCGTTTCAGAACACCTTCAAAAGGGACATATCGTTTCGGATCTTCAAATTGACAATCCTCCGGAACTGGGAGGGAGATCTCTTTGAGAAACATCAACATGAATCCTGTCACAGTTTATGCACCAGCCTCTGTCGGCAATATCGGACCAGGATTTGATACCCTTGGGATGGCCGTTACAGGAATGGGTGACCAGATCACAGGATATCTCGAAGACAAACGATCCGGCGACAGGATCCTTTCCATTTCCGGAGCATGGAGCGAATTGCCAATGGATCCAAACCAGAACACGGCAACTATCGCGGCCAGGACTATTCTGGACATGGCTGGGCTAACAGGAAAGGATCTGGTGATATCAATCGAAAAAGGAGTTCCTGGATCAGGACTTGGCTCCAGTGCGGCATCAGCTGTTGGCGGAGCCTTTTTGGGAAACATTCTGGCCGGGAATCCTTTCTCGGAGCAGGAAGTTCTGGAAGCGGCTGCCAATGCTGAAAGCAGGGTGAGTGGCGGATATTTCCTGGATAATGTCTCGGCTTGCCTATATGGCGGAGTCACTGTCTCCATTACCAATCTGAAGAAGTCTTTCCGTTTTGGATCGCTTGATGGTGTTCACCTTCTGTTTATCGTCCCGAGATCCCTTTTGAAAACCTCAGAATCCAGAAAAGCCATTCCGGAAAAAGTACCTTTTAAAAACTCAGTTGAAGCCATTATGAGAACGGCCGGCATTCTGACTGCAGTTTCTTCCCATAACCAGAATCTGTTTTGTGAGATGGTCAACGACCCACTCGTCTCTCCCTATAGAGGCCCTCTCATCCCCTTGTTTTCAGCCATTCGAGATATTGCGGTTGAAGCCGGTGCTTCAAATCTCGTCATATCAGGTGCAGGATCAACAATGGTAGCACTTTCACCCAATCAGACCACAATCCAAAAAGTCCAGGATACCCTGCAACCATTCTTGGACAATCAGGAATACTCAGCGGTCCTGATCCCATCAACCATTGATTCCAAAGGAGCCAGAATTGTCAATCGCACCTCCAGTTTATGACATTCGAATCTCTTACGATGAAAACTACAGGAATGGGCCGGTTTTTGGGATCTCGCCACCTCCCCTTCAGGACACACATCAACTGGTTTCGTTTCTTGGAATACCTTGCCGGTCCAGAATCGGAATTCCGGCAGGACCGCTTCTGAATTCAAGCTGGATCGAGTTCTATTCCAAAATGGGATTTGACATCCTGACCTACAAAACGGTCAGAAGCCATAGCCATCCTTCCTACCAGAATCCCAATTGTCTTTATGTCCCATTTAACCGTCCATTCAAGGCAGAAGACCTGGATTCGCCACTGATTGCAACGCTGGACTTCCATCCTCAGTCCATGAACTCCATAACGATTACAAACTCTTTTGGAATGCCAAGCCAAGATCCTTCCGTCTGGATTCCCGATATCGGAAAGGCGGTCCAGTCTCTCGCCAAGAATCAGGTTCTGGTCGTATCGGTTGTCGGCATTGAACAACCAAACTGCTCCATGCCGGAGGACTTTGCCAGAACGGCAAAAATCGCCAAGGAAGCAGGCGCAATGGCTATCGAGGTCAACTTTTCATGTCCCAACGTCAAGGGAAAAGAGGGGCAGCTTTACCAAAGTCCTGAATCGAGCATGAAGGTTTTGTCCATGGTCAGGGCCGCTATCGGAGACACTCCCCTGATTATGAAGATAGGCCAAATTTCAGACCCCGACCTCGCGAAAAGACTCCTCGAAAAAGCTTCTCCGTACATACAGGGAGTCGGAGCTATTAACACCGTCTTGGGAACAATCATCAACTCGAACGGACAACCGGCTCTTCCTGGGGCAGGAAGAGAACGGTCTGGGCTTTGCGGAGCAGGGATCAGAAATCTTGCGCTTCAAACCGTAGGGATTCTGAGAAAAGTGATTGACGAAGAAAAAATGGACCTCTCGCTCATCGGGGTAGGCGGATACAACACCCCCGATGATTATATGTTATTCCGAAATGAAGGGGCCGACTTTGTCATGTCCGCTACCGGGGCAATGTGGGATCCATACCTCGCCTATGTCACAAAACAAAGAGATATTGACTAGCTGTCCAGAGGAGTCGCCAGTTTATCCGGTGGATCAGAAAAATACTGATCCACCTCGCATTGATATGTTTTAAGTGGATCGAGCATATACAGCACTTCCCCTTCGTTCACCTGAATTCCAAACCACTGGATAATGTAGGATAAATCATTCTCTTCCAGAATATGGTTAACGGCTATTGAACGACCATAGGCCCTTGTATGATCCGGGGGCTTCCCGACTCCATCCGTGATCTGTCTGTCAGAAATCAGCCGACGATGCCTTCCCTCTTGCTCAAGGATACGGAACAGGCCTTTTTCAGGGTGAATATTGTGATACTCCAAGTCCAGACTCTCCAGCCATGGATCGCTCCAGTCGAGCCCTTCGTCTTCCCTGAATTGGTCCAGCAATACATATTTGGCAGCCCAATCAATGCGATCCGCCACCTTTTCCGGATCTTTTTGGCCGAGGTCGGAGAGAAGAGCTGCCCATTCTGAAATTACCCAGTCTGTTTCTTCGTCCCTGCCCCGATAATTTCGGTCTGCTGCTTCAAGAAACATCCATTGTAAATCTGTCGCCGTCAGCATCTGGCCATCATTGTCCATTACTCTCCACCCCATTGAAATATCATGGGAAATGGAATGATTGGCCCGGACAGGATCGATAATCCCAATCGCCGGAGCCAGCCCGTCTTCAATAAGGGAAAGTGCAAGTCGGGTCGTTCCAAACTTCATCGCTGTCGCAAATTGGGACATATTGGAATCACCCATCAATAGATGCATGCGCCGAAAAAGAGCCGGATCCGCCAATGGTTCATCTCTTGTATTGACAATGGAACGATTCATCTGAACCCATTGGTAAAACTTGTTCACCACATAATCAGCCCGTTGGGAGAGCTGAAAAGTGACTGGCTTTGCTGTGGGGGGGAATGTGATCAGACTCTCATTGAGATTGGCAGAGCCGACTCGTCCGGCTCCCGTAAAAATCTGTCTTGTCACAAGAAATGCCACCAACGGTTCCATTCCTTTTTCCGTGAAGGGAAACTGCCGTGAGACAAGATAGTTTTCATGAGAACCAAAAGTCGCAAGGGTTTGATGATCTATATTGTTTTTAATCAGGGAGATTTCAGAGGTTAAGCCCAGTTCGTTGATCGCATCCTGTAGAATTTTATCTCCGGCCCTGTCGACCAGAACCAGATCCAGAAGATCGAGAGCTTCAGGGGAGGCGTATTCAAGATGGCCCATGTCAACATAAAGCCTCCCTGCATTCCTCAGGAATCCACCATTGCCAACTGGCTCATCATAAGCTCTCTGATGCTGGTCTATCGCCCCAAGACGACTGGTATGAAAGATGTGATCTCTCAATCTCTGAAAAATCTCTTCCTGGCGAAAAAGATCCCGAACGGAACCGGGATCTCTGTTCAACAGGGTTCCATACTCCGTTTCAAGTCCTATGATGGAACGCAATGGCAACCCCTCCTTCCGGAGAACACATTATTTGTCTTCAGGCAATAACATTCGCTCCAATAACCCGGTTTTACGATCCAGAAGATGGATATCAGGCTCCCTTTCAGAGAAGAACGATTCTTTTTTTCTCTTATAGAGATCCTCATCAACGATATTCCCATCAGAATCAAGTCCCATATCTTCAAAATCCGGGCTTCCGGCAATACAGGCATGAATCAATAAAGGGAGAGCCTCTTTCTTCGTAAGAGTTTCCGTCGGAAGAAGTTTTCGAATGCGTTCCGAGACATCTTCCTCGTGTGAAATGGCCGCAGAACCCTTACTGGGCTGAACCTGTCCACCGAAATCCAGATCAAGGAACAGATCCTCTTTCGGAGTCCCTCCCACTTGCACAAAAATCCCCCTGTAAATCATTGGAGATGACATGACATCTTCAAATGCGGATTTCAGTTTGGGAGAAAGAGTAAACATTGTTAGCCTTCGAATCGATACATCTTTTGAGGACCGGGTGAACCCTTCAACATGGGACGCATTGATGGCCGCCATTCTGATCAACTCGATATCCGCAGGATGTCCTATGGCCCCCATTGCCATCCGGTCATAAATCTCAAAAATCTTCGAGGTCCTGCGAAAAAAGGACACCATCAAGATCCCTTCCTTTACAGATACAGCGACAACCGGAGAGGAACGCTTCAGCTGCTCTTCAATATAGTCCCTGCGCTGATTGATCGCATCGACCCAACGATAAGGTTCATCAAACACCCCGAACCTCCGTTTCCATCATCTCTTTCAGAAGGTCTTCCCCCACCGTTTCGACTCCTTTTCCGGATACCAGTTTTATGACAGGATAGATCCTGTCACCAGCCTGAATGCCTCCTGTTGCCGAATCAAAGTAGGATGCCGTTTCCAGAAGTCTCAGACTGAGAACAATTGCATCTTTTTTTGAAATGGAGGAAAGCCCTCCCGATGGCCCCCAGCGATCAAGAAATCTGAGAATGCCCTGAACTTCAAGAGACCCTGACCCACCTACCGCAAAAGGGGTTCCCTCAAAATGGGCACCAAGGATGTCGTAAAAATAGATCCGCGGTTCATTGGACTCGGGGTCAAAGGTTATAAACAAAGGAACAACCCCGCCGACTCCATTCATGGCCATAGGAAGATTCTCCTTCAGAAGCTGGGCAAGAAGCCGCAACCGTCCTTCAAGAGACATCTCCTCAAGCTGTGTTCGGCGATAATACCGGAAGGAGTGATCCAGAACCCTTGCCATCTCAATTGCCTGGGCGGGTGATCCAGAAATGGCCAGAACAGAACGGCCGTCAATCTCGATCACCTTCTCTACCCGGTTGGCCATGATCCTATTGCCGGCGGTTGCCCGCCGATCGCCTGCGACAAGGACACCCTCCGAAAAGTGAAAGGCCAGAATCGTTGTCGCTTGAATCTCCTGGAATTTTCCGGCGGACACTTCTCCCGCATGAGAGGGTGAATACGCGCCAGACTGGTGTTTCAAAAGCTCCAGGAAGGAGCCGGATGGTCCGTTGAGAGGTTCGATTCTTTTCATTGTCCAGTCCTTTGCCGGTATCGCTCCGATTGATTGGGGTCGACTTTTTTCATTCTTTCCCGCAAGCGGTCAACTCCATCACGTCCACCATCCGGTTTTTTGGGGATGGGAGCCTCTTGTTTATGCTCTCTCTTTCCCGGGGAGGCTGGTGAAACAGGTTGATCAGGAAAGGCGATAATGAATGAACCTGATGAGTTTTTTCCGGTAAGCATCTTGGACCCTCCTTATATGGTCAAATGTTACGAGCGAGAGAAAGGCTTCTCTATAAAAAGAGAGGCCAGATCTCCCGGGTGCTTCAGACTCCTCACCTTTTTTTCAAGCAAATTCATATCTTCGGGTGTTTCCTTGAGAAAAAGAGGAAGATCGACAAGCGATCCATCCTTGAAACGGATCCTTTCCCATCCAGCCTCTGAAATCCTGTCGCCAAAAAGAGAAAGGATAGCGCTTCTGATTCTGGGCCGACCCTGACTCGGAGGGCCATCGATGGCTCTCAATACGTCTTCCTCACGTGTCAGACGACGCATCGCACCAGATGACTCCATCTCCCAGAAAAGCCCATTCTCCGGGTCCAGATCGTGATAGGCCAGATCCAGACTTTGCAACCATGGATCATCCGAAGCCAACGACTGTTCCTGCCTGAAGGAATCAAAGAGCTCCTTTTTGGCAATCCAGTCCACCCTGTCCGACAAGAGGGATGGATCTTTCCGAAAATCCTCCAGCGCGGTGGACCACTCCCCCAGGACCCATGAGCTTTCCTTGTCATTATGAGAGAACCCCTGACAAACATGCATATAGGACTCGAGAATCTCCAATGCGGTCATATCTGTCCCATTTTCCATCGAAACAGGCTTTTGATCATAAAGGCTCCTCGAAATCTCCCTGATGGCAAGCAACGGGTTCTCCATGGCAACGCCGGAAACGGAGATATCCCGGAGAAGCAAACCAAGAACAAGCCTTGTCATGCCGACTTTCATGGCCGTCTGCCATTCGGACATATTGGCATCTCCAACAATCAGATGGAGCCTCCGGTATGAAGATGTTCTTGCGTGGGGTTCATCTCGACTGTTGACAAGAGGGCGATTATGCATCGTATCGACACCGATCAAGGCTTCCATGAAATCGGCCCGCTGAGAGATCTGATAGCGGACCTCGCCAGAACGCTCGGAAGACTCGGTCGAATACTTCCCCGCACCCACCAGAATGGTCCTCGCGACCAGAAACGGCAGAAGGTGGGAAACAATCCTTTCAAAGGGAATTTCCCTGGGAAGAAGATAATTTTCGTGACACCCATAACTATGTCCGTGATAGTCCGTATTATTCCGGTAGAGAGCAATCCGCCCATCAGGAGCCAGTTGCTCCTCCCGGTTCTTCTTCGCCATTCTCATAACCAGAATCCCTGCCCGATCCTGCGCCAGGAGATCAAAAAGACCATGACATTCAGGCGTCGAATACTCCGGATGGGTGTGGTCGTTATAAAAACGGGCCCCATTGGGCAGGATCCGGTCGCTTTTCATCTCCCTGAACGAGAAGAATCGTTGGTGATCCGATCGGGTAAACTCCTCCTCTTCACGATCCTGCGCCAACCCCTCCGCATGAAAACCGCGAGCATCCATTGAGGGGTCTTCCTCGGAGTAGTTCCACTTCAGAGGCTCGCTACCCTTGTAAGAACGGATCAACTCCATTGACTCAATCACAGGATCCGAGCTTTCGGTATCGCTTCGGACAATTCCGTATTCTGTCTCGATTCCGGCAATAACAGGAAAGAAAAAGTCCATCATTCGATCTGTCTGCGCGCAAGGAAGGAACGCTCTTTCTCTCCGGGGTGGATTCTCCGGATATCCACCACATCCCTTGACGGAAGATCCAGAAGATTCAACCAATCCCTTGCAACATCCGAATCCGGCAAAATATCCCCTTCCTCAAATTCCTTAGTGATCGCATCCCAAAGATCTTCTTCCCGAATCCCGGCGACCTCTTCGGAACTTGAAAGCTCGCGCAAAAGGGCTTTCTCTTTCGCCCTGTCAAAAACAGAAACAAGGATGGCGCCCGACAAGAATGATTTTCTGTAAAGGGTTTCTCTCCGTCCCGAACGGAAGAAGAGGTCCATGACAGCATTTTCCTGACTTTGCGCATACACTCGGTCAAGAAAAGCGGAAAGCATCCTCTCGCGTTCCGCTTCATCAAGGACTTTCAAATCATTCGCTGTTGGAATCGAAGGTGGAATCGCAAGAGACAGGATCTCGAATGCCGCATCCCTGTCCGGACGAAGAACACGGATTTTTCGATCAATCCGGCCAGGACGAAGGATTGCAGGGTCAATGATTTCGGGTCGATTCGTCGCGAGGATCACCATGAATCCGGCTTGGGATGCCAATCCATCCATTTCGGCGCAAAACATTGGAACGATCGTATTGTGAATATTGAAAGCCCTCGAAGACTTCCTGGTCCCCAGAATCGCTTCCGCCTCATCGATAAAAAGGACCGGAAACTCTCCCCTTGAACGGGACTCCCTTCCCTGGGCAAAAAGCTCCCTGACAATACGCTCCGATTCCCCAAGCCACATATTGAAGATCTCCGGTCCCTTCACATGAAAGAAGGTTCCCTTGATCTCCCTGCCTTCTTTCTTGGACATCTCCCCGGCAATATAATTGGCCGTTGCCTTTCCGATCAGGGTCTTTCCGCATCCCGGAGGGCCATAGAGCAGAAATCCCTTTGGAGACTTGAAGTGATATTTTTGAAAAAGGTCGGGATGCAGGACCGGATTCAGGATCGCCTTCTGGATTTCCAGGAGGGCCTCTTTCTGACCACCCACATCTGACCAGGAAACGTCAGCAACCTCTTTGATCAGATAAGGGCTGTCCTGAGAAGAGACTTTTTCAAGAGCCAGCCTTGAGGATGGATCGAGACGAACCGAATCGCCCGGGGCGACAGTCTCCTTCAGAAGCTTCTCCCCTCTCCCCAAAACCATCGAACCCATTCCTGTCCCCATTGAACGGTCCTGACCGATTTCAAGACGGCCATCCGGCAAGATCTTTTCGACTCTTGTTACCGGTCCATGCATGTCTGCGTCCAGAACCCCCACCAGGGACATGGCCTCATTCAGGCGAACCCTCATCCCGGGATGACAGGAAGAAGGATCAATCCTTGGGTCAAGGGCGGCATGATAGTCACCTCCGCCGACCGACACCCAGACAAAGCCATCCTCCATGACTTCGATCAGCGTCCCGATCCTGAAGGCTGGACTTGTAACCTTTTCAATCACTTCATTCATCTTTTCCTGTTCGGAAAGAAGGCGTCCCCACTCGACTTCAGCCTCGTAAAGGTTTTTCTTGAAACCAAACAGATCCTTTCGGACACCATCCTGGTCATCGAGTTTCTTTCCAATCCGGTCAACAGCATCAATCATGGACCTGAAGAGAGTTTCCATACGGTCTTTCTCAGCGTTTCCCGAAAACTCATGCGGGCCGGAATGATCAGACGGGATCTGATGCTCGGGGGGAGATAGTGAACCATGATCACTCATCGGGGAGGACTCCTTATGTCAGCGGGGGAAAAAGGGGGATCTGGAACCATGCTGTTTTAGTCTAAGAGTCATTCAAACACCAAGTCAATCGATCGGTGCAAATAGATGGGCGCAAAAAAAATTGCCGGGAACGTTTTTCAGAAGCTGAAATCACTAAAATATTTGCTCAATTTCAATCCTTGGGCACTATAGTTGGAACCGATATCCTGCCCATAGATCTTATCAGGAGGGCAATTCATCCGCTCATAACGCAACCGGAAAATCCTTTGCCCGTCAACAATCCTGAAGGGAACATCATGGGGTCTCACTTCCAGGACAGCTTTAGCCCCTTCTTCCGAAAAACCAAAACCAGGGTCAAAAAAACCTGCATAATGCGTTCGGAGCTCTCCTGACTGGGCGTCGAACTCCAGCATCTCGGCCGCAAAGTTTTTAGGGATTTTCAATCTGGAGCGTGATGCAAACAAATAAAACTCTTCCGGTTCCAGAATCAGCGCTCCCCCTGAAGGCGTTTTGATGGGCTCCCAAAATGCCTCGGGCGAAAGGGGCGTCAGAGAGGAAAGGTCGAGTATTCCGGAATTTTTTCGGGCCCGATAGCCAACCACATCCCCTTCCGAAAGATCGACACCAAGAACCAGACCATCCTGCAATCCCCCTTCCGCCTCATCCGAATAAAGCGAATATTTTTTGTGGAGCAGCAAAAGATCCTCGTCCGACAAAATCTCCCTTGATGAAAAAAGCCTTAACTGGGAAAGACAAAGCCCGGAAGATATTCTCAAAGGGAATGAACGGGAAAAAAGCTCAAGATAAAGTGGCCCGTTGTAACCATATGGGACATCGTCGAAACGGTGTCCATTCTCTGTCAGGACACGCGTAAAGACATCAATCCTGCCGGTTGAACTTTTCGGATTTGCTTTCCCCCCCACAGTGGCTGGGAGGGAAAGAGATTCATCGAGGGGAATGATATAAATCGCCCCGGGTTCAATATAAGGATGGGAATTCAGGTCGATCTGATAGAGAGTCATCTCTGGAAGTAACGTTTGAACACTCTCTCCCTGAGGAAGAAAACTGCTCCGGACCCGATAGGCGATGGATCCCAGCCGCAAATCCAAGGAGGCCGGCTGAACTTCGAACTTCTTATAGCGTCTTGAACGAATATGACCTTCTGCTACAAGCCCAAGGATTTCCCTATCACTCAATGTTCCCAAAAAAAATCCTCCGATCGATCAAGATCTTCCCTCAGCTTTTCCAGCAACTCTCCTTCCTGACCATTCCACCGGTCCAGGAAAACCAGATCCGAAAGTTTCTGCCGATAGGCCCAGTCCTCCGTTTCCAGCATGGGACGGTTGGGGAAGATTGAGACGTATCCCAGACACAAAAGACCGATCGGCCTGATATGAAACGGGAGGCCAAGAATGGACTGGACATCCCCTTTTCGGAAAATGGTCACCCACCCCATCCCGATCCCCTCTGCCCTTGCCGCAAGCCACATGTTCATGATTCCGCAAGATGCACTATAAAGGTCCGTATCGGCATCCGACAGCCTTCCCAAAACGTGGGGCCCTTCCCTTGAGGGATCGATTGTCACGGCGATCACCAGGGGAGCTTCAAGGATAGCTTCCACTTTCAATGACAAAAACTTTTCCGCCCTGGGGGATTCAAAAATAACGGCGGCGGATTGTCTCTCTTTGTCCACGGCATGTTTCAGCTGCATCCGTATGTTGCGATCTTCCACCAATATAAAATTCCACGGCTGCATGAAGCCGACCGAAGGGGCATGATGAGCGGCCCTGAGCAATCGAACCAGTGTTTCCTCCGGAATCGGGTCGGGAAGAAACTCTTTCCGGATATCACGCCGTGTATAAATGGCATGATAGACCCCCCTTTTCTCTTCCGGAGGAAAAGAATGATCCGGGCGAGAAGGAGAACCCCCCCCCTTCAGGAGAG
>JAKBTA010000036.1 GCA_021844645.1 Nitrospirota bacterium | reverse complement strand
TCTTATTGTTCCTGACTCTGGATGGCCATAGGGTCCTTTGCCCATCATCTTTTTGTAAAGGAGTGTTCTGGCGACCGGTCCTGGGTGATCTTTTTCATCGGTCAGTTCTGCAAGAGCCATTTGCTGGTTTTTTTGGAAATCCTCTTCGGGGAAAGTTGGAGTCTGTACCATTTCGGCAGCAAGGGAGAATAATGGCTCCAGATCCTCAGTCAGAACCTTTCCGGAAACGGTGGTCAGATCTCTCCCGGACTGGGCATCGAGCCCTCCCCCCGAGCTATCGATGGCCCGGAAGATGGAAAGGGCATCATGCTTCTGTGTTCCCCTGTCAAGAAGGGATGCGGTGAGGTCGGAAAGACCGTATTGGCCTTCCGGGTCCTGGGAGGAGCCTGCACGGATTCCGATCCGGAAAGAGACAACCGGAACCACCGGACGGGGAATCACGAGGACTGTGATTCCATTTGGAAGGACCGTTCTGGTGACGGAGGTGTGGAGAATGTCGACATTGCGTGTTTGGGACACATCCGCCTGTGTTGTCCGGGAAACGGCTCCGGTGGAGGTGTGTGCGCATGCCGCGAGGGAAATGGTGGTCGTGAAGATCAAGATCCTGGACAGTGCCGTCTTTGTCATGAATCGCTCCTTTTTCAACGTACGAGGCTTCCAGGTTTTCTGAAGACCGGTCTCTTCGGTTTGCCTGATGGATAAAGGTAGCCGATCGTTTCGGAATGGCTGTTAAGATATTTTTGGGCAACCCGGGTGATCTCCGAGGGGGTGACCGCCTGAATGTTTTTGACGTAGTCATCAAGATAGGTCATGGGAACACCAAGGGTCGCCATTTCTCCAAGGAGCATACCCATTCCGAAGGTGGACTCCTGACTCATCAGGAATTCGGAGACCAGTCCCTTTTTTGCACGGTCGAGAGCCGATTGGGAGACCGGGTGTGTTTTCAGGGAGTTAATGACAGAGGTCAATTCCTTTTTCAGAAATGGGGGCGTTGTTTTGGGCATTCCCTGTGCATAGAAGTAAAAGAGGGAAGGTCCCTGCGTAAGTGGGTCGTACGAGCCTTCGGCATCAACTGCTACTGGATGTTCGTAAACCATTTTTCTGTACAGAATGGAGGATCGGCCACCGGACAGGAGCGCCGAGAGCACAGTCAGTGGGTATTGATCCGGATTCTTGAAGTTCGGAGCGTGAAAAGCCAGCATTGTCACTGGAAGCATTGCCGGCTTGTGCAAAATCACAACCTGTAACTTTTTCTGTGGTCGGTCAAGATGAATATGCCGCCGGGGAAGGGTTCCACGGGGAATGGATCCAAAGGCATCCCCCACCTGACGGACCATGTCGGATGCTTTCACGGGTCCGACGATGACGATGGTGGAGTTGTTGGGCATATAGTTTTGATGATAGTAGTTTCGCAGGTCTTTCTGGGTGATTCGTTTGATGTCATCTTCCCAGCCGATGACAGGATTGTGATACGGGTGAACGACAAAGGCCCGCGCATAGACCCGCTCAACGAGAAGCTGGGTCGGGTCGTCGTAATCATTTCGTCTTTCTTCCAGAACGATTTTTCGTTCCCGTTCGATCTGGGACTTCTTGAGGGATAGGTTCTTCATCCTGTCCGACTCGATAGCGAAGGAGAGCGGCAAGTTCCCCGGGGGAAGGTTTTCAAAGAAAGCGGTAAAGTCGTAGTTGGTAAAAGCGTTGGATTGCCCTCCAACGTCATTGACTTTCTGGTCCAGAACCCCATGAGGAAATTTTGGTGTTCCTGTGAACATCATGTGTTCCAAAAAGTGGGAAATTCCGGTTTTGGGCTGATGCTCATCGATGGAGCCCACCTTGTACCAGATCTGGAACGTAACGATGGGGGAGTAAGGATTTTCGACGGTAATGAGCCTGAGACCATTCGGAAAAACATGTATCTTTGGTTTTGGCGTGTAAGGTTGATCAGCCTCTGCAGAAAATGGCGCAACAATAAGAACCCACAGGGCCAAAATCCCCAGAAACAAAGATCTGGTTCCCATGATTCCGGCATTTCTGGCGGGCTTTCTTTTTATGAAAAGACAATCCTTGAGGATGGACTTCTTTGACATTCAGAACTCCCAGTTTTTTAGGTGATGGAAAAAACGGATATGAGGATAATAGGTCTCCCAAGACTCATACCGTGAGAATTCTTTTTTCTTCAAGGTCGATGAGTCGGGTCCATGTGCGGATATCTGTTCTTGAAGGATCAATCGCATCCCTTGTGGCGATGAAATATTGCCACTTTTCCGGGGTGTCAGGAGAAAGTGCTTCATAGGAAAGATTGAATGAACTGACCTTTTCAGGATTCCTGGCATTGGGACATTTATCGAGGACAGCGGCCAATACTTCGTCATCGGAGTGGGTGGATGCGACAATTCGGGCAAAGGACTCATGGTCCATTTCCAGAAATGTCAGACAGAAGGCGTCAAGCGGACAGTTATAGATATATTCTCCCAAAGTTCCGGCGTTTTTTGCCCTGGCCTTGTCTATCAGCCGCTTCAGATGATCGATTCCTCCAAGCCGGTCAAAAGGACTTCTTGGAAATTCCTTTGTCAGATCCATCAAAGCCTCCTTTTTTAGATTGCCTCCCCCCGCCGAAACATGAGGAGACTGTGAGGGTGGCTCCTGAAGCTTGTCCGGGAGGCCACCTTGTGCAAGCGGTTTGTTCTTTGGATGTGAACAGAATCGATATCAGGTCATTCATTCGATTCTATAGGCATAAGGATACTCAAGACAAGGTGCCGGTGGGCATTATGGGGAGAGCTCCTGGGTATGGCAGGGAACCAGAACCCCAGGACGATCCTGATCCTTTGCCCTGGCCAGTCCGGAGATCCCCGAGTCTCCGCCGATATTGATCCAGTCCAGCTTGGAAAACATCTGAAAAACAAGATGCGTCATCATGACGGAGAGGTATTTCATTTGAGGATCCCTGCACTCCAGAAAACAGATGGCTGAATGTTCTGACTCTGAAAAGGCAAGCCATTGCCAGGCGACTTCCTCTCCCTGTATCGAAAGAATGACCCCTGTCAAATTGAGGATGTTCCAGTTGGTTTCTGCGATTCTGTGGGCCCGTTCAAGGTCTTCCACCATCAGCCACTCCAGTTCATTGAGTGCCTTGTCGCGTCTCATCTTGAAAAATCGGTTTTTGATTTCCTCCATTCGGGTGGAAGGAGCCGGTTCCGACCATCGGCGAATTCCCGGAGAGGGATCGGTTCTTCGTAGGCGATTAAGTTCCCAACGGTGGGTTTTGTAATGATCCCCAGCAGCGCGAAGGGTGGATTCCCTCAGAAGAATCCGGTCGGTATCCTGCCGGATGGGGGGAGGGCAGGAAGAACGTTTTCCAGAAACACCGATTGGCAGGTTGTCGATGCGTCCGTCTCGTCCGCCGTTAAGGCAGAAGAGCCACTCCGGGAGCTCATCCAAAAAGGTGTCGGACAGAAACTGATTGTCAAGGATCCATTCAGGTGGCAGGGGAAGCCAGTGGTATCCTTCGGATTTTGCGAGAAGAAATGGTCGATTGTCCCAACAGGCCATTTCGAACTCGACTCCACGAGCATTCAGAAAATAAGAGACGGGATGGCAGCCTGAAAACAGCATTTTTCTGGTTTCCGAAGTGAACTGGGAAAGAATCCTGTATCGTTCCTTTTTGTTGGTTGTCAGGCTTGTAATCGGTCCGAAGCGGGACATGGCGGCGGGCTAGTCTTCAAGAGACAGGATGGGGACAACACCGTCGACGCCCTCTTTTTCCAGATGGACGATCAGGGCGGACTTGGCTGGTGCGGGGATCCTTGCCCAATCGGTGCTCTTGATGGCAGCGGCTTTCTGTTGGAGGATCTCTCTTGAAATATGAAGGGAAAATGGGCAGTTTGTGTCGATTCCCAGCCAAGGTGATCCCTCATGAAGGATCAGGACAAGAGGATAGATCTTGCAGTCAAGCGGGTGGTTTGGCCAACTGCTGCAGTTCCATGATGATGGATCAAGAAGCGAGCATTGCCAGAGATCGAACTCATCAATCCGGACAAGAGTCATGTCGGGATCTGTTTTTCCCCGGAAGACGTCCGGAAGAATGGGACGCAGTCCTGGACGGGAAGAAAATGGTGTCTGCCGGTCCGGCTCAATAAATCGGCAACATAGTCGACATTCCTGACAGAAGGCATGGGGGATGGCAAGAAGGTCTTCTGTCATGGAACCGGAGCCATTGCGACATGATCCGGAGGGTCGGAGAGCCGTTTGAAAAACAGTCTCTCTTCCATCTGTCCAAGCAATCCCCTCAGAGTATCCGGATGGGTTGCAGAGATGAGGATCGCTTCAGGGAAGAGGAGGGAAAGGGATTCTTTTTTTTCATCGTCGAGAAGGTCGGCCTTATTGATGACAAGAAGCTTTGGCTTTTCCCCTATCTCCATCTCCGTCAACAGGGAATCCACTTGTTTGATCTGGGCTTCGATGCTGGGATGGGAGCCATCCGCAACGTGGATCAGCAGATGGGCATCCTTTAATTCGTCAAAGGTGGAGAGAAAGGCTCTTTTCAGGTCCGCGGGAAGATTCCGGATAAAGCCCACCGTGTCGGTCAGGATGATTTCCCTTTCACGGGGGAACCTTAGCCGTCTGGATGTCGGGTCAAGGGTGGCAAAGAGCTTGTTTTCCGTGAGAACTTCCGACCCTGTCAGCTGGTTTAAAAGTGTGGATTTCCCGACATTCGTGTACCCGACGAGCGAGACGATCGGAAGTCCGTTTTCCTGTCGGCGTTCTTTCCTTTGTCGTCTCTCGTCCCCAAGTTTCGAGAGCTTTTCCGTAAGTGAGGTAATCCTGTCCCGGACACGACGTCTGTCTTCTTCAAGTCTGGTCTCTCCCGGACCTCTTCCGCCAATACCCCCGGTCAGCCTTGACAACGCTGTCGATCGTTGCTCAAGCCGGGGAAGAAGATATTTGAGCTGGGCCACTTCCACCTGGAGCTTTCCGTCGCTTGAATGGGCCCTTCTCGCAAAAATATCCAGAATGAGCTGTGTCCGGTCGATGATCTTGAGGTCCGTCAGGGCGGCGATATTCTTGACCTGGGCAGGTGTCAGGTTCTGTTCGAAGATGATGATCGTCGCGCCCACCTGAAGGGCGTGAATAATCAGGACCTTCAGCCTGTCCGCGCTCAAAAGGGTGCTTGGATGGACGGTCCTGAGTTTCTGGATCTCTTCCCCGAGAACCTGAACGCCCGCACTTTCTGCCAGTTCCCTTAACTCCTCCATGCCATCTTTCTGGAAGAGGAGACTCTCTTTTGATGCGGAGACGAGGATCGCCCGTTCCTGCCCGGATGTCTGGTGGCGAGAGCTTCCCTTGGATTCGGAAAGGGCTTCTTCGATCTCAAGGACCGTATCCGCAACTTCGAGCCGTTCAGCGGAAAAAGGAACGGATTCGTTGACCAGCCATGGTGTCTCGCCCTTTTTGTCAGGGTTGATCAATGCCTGGGAGAATCGCCGGATCCTTGGAGCACTTTCATCGATATGGAGGACGATTTGCGCATCGAGCCTCAGGAGCGCCAGATCGTTCAGGTCATCCTGGTTGATGGGCTCCGTACGAAGGTGCGTATGGACAAGCCTTATTCCCCGGAGTAGATGGTCTCCTCCACGGGAGGGGGGCAGGGATTCAATATAGAGTTCCTTGGGACCGCCCACGATCACATCGAGGACGGCTCCTTCCCTGGAGATGAAAACCCCGACTTGCCTACCGATTTCAAAACTGATCTCTCCCATGACCCCGGCCAACTCCGTCGTCACCCACATAAGCGGCGGGACCTTTCTCCGGTAAAGGCGACCGAGAGCTTCAAGCTGATTTTTCTTCAGACCACGAATATTGCCTTTTATCTCTGGAATAAGATGCCTCCTGGTCCTTTGATGACTTTGACGAGCCCCATGTAATAGGCGCATCGATCATCGTTTAAATCATTATTGAATGTTCTCTCCTGGCCGTCCTCAAAAAGAATCCGGACATAGGCAGCCCCTCCCGGAAGAGTGGAGGTTGAGAGATGGACGACCTTGCCTTCACCCCATTCGGGGTGGTCCCTATGAGAGGCCCGGTCGGAGAAGCGGAGAAAAACTCTTGTTGTGATCTCTGGATCGTCTATCATCATTCACCCTGGTTTCAACCGCGGGGCTTTTCGGTAATGGCCCGTCGGCGATAAATGGGGTTGCCCGGACACATGGAGGCTGCGCGGTCAATCATGATTCTTCCCTGGCGGGGGTGATGGTTGGCCAAAAGGGCGAGACCAACCCATGAGATGTAACGGGGGTTTGTGGGAGATCCTGCCAGGGCCTTCTGGAAATGCTCCAGCGCTTTTTTTTTGGATCCTCCGACAAACCAGGGTTTAAAATAGTCTTCCATTCCTCGAGTGAAATGGGCGAGGGAGTTCGTCGGAGAGAGCGCCAGAGCTCTGGTGATTTCCTTTCGGGATCTTGAAGCATAGCGCATTCCCCCTGGAAATCCCTGATACTGGGTGTGAATGAGATCGATCTGTCCCAAAAGGTCCCATATCTCAGGGTCCTTCGAATGGTCTTTCTTGAGAGTATCGGCGATTACCCGGGCTTCTTTCAGTGCGAGAAGCCCCTCCTTGTGGCTTTTTGGAGTTTTACGATCCCTGTCCAGACGGGCTTTCAGAATCAGGAGCCTTGCCTTGTGGATGGGAAAATCGGGAGAGAGCCGGGAAAGGGACAGGTCAACCTCCTTTAGGCTTCCTTTGCAGTCGTGGGTGTCTTTAAAGTCTTCAGTCACCGGAGAGGCAAGGAGCAAGTCAGGAAAACCCCACAAAAGAGCCAGGATGAACAGAAGAAGTCTGCAGGGGGGCAAGGCGTTGCGAACCATTTTTATTACCCTTTTTCCAAAATTCTGTTGAGACCGTCGACGAGATTGGAGCGGGTGATCAGAGTGTGCAGTCCAGCTTTTTTCCCTCTGTCGAGAGAGGCCTCATCGGTGTGGAAAGCCAGCCCGACAAGAGAGGTTGCCGGATAAGCGTTCTTGAGTGTTCCGATCATTTCCGGGAGATCATCGCCGGTTGCCGCGATATCAAAAAGGACAAGCCGGGGTCCCGGAGAAATCTCTTTGAGTGCCTCCTGTTTGTCGAATCTCAGGAAAGTGAGGGAATGGTTTCTCGCCACCCCTTCAACTCTCGACCCGATCATAAAATCTTTTCCGAAGAAGACAAGGCTTTTGAGGGATTCCTTTGGCGATGAGTCAGTCATTTTAGACCTTTCTTCCGGGAGGAGATCTCTGTGATCCCTCCCATATAGGGCACAAGGACTTCCGGAATCCGAACGGTTCCGTCGAGCTGCTGGCCATTTTCAAGAATTGCGGCAACCGCCCTTCCAATTGCCAGACCGGATCCATTGAGAGTATGAACGAAACGGGTTTTTTTTGTTTTGGGATCCCGGAACCGGATCTGGGCCCGGCGGGCTTGAAACTCCTCAAAGTTTGAGCAGGAGGAGATTTCCCGATAGGTTTTCTGTGAGGGCATCCAGACCTCAAGGTCGTAGGTCTTTGCGGAAGAAAATCCAAGGTCTCCCGTGCACAGGGCAATGACCCTGTAGGGGAGTCCGAGCCCTGAAAGAACCCTTTCGGCGTCGGCGGTCAATCTTTCGTGATCGGTTGCGGATGTTTCCGGGTTCGTAATCCAGACCAGTTCGACCTTTTGAAACTGGTGCTGGCGGATGAGCCCCCTTGAGTCTCTTCCTGCCGCTCCGGCTTCCCTTCTGAAACAGGCCGTCTGTGCGACCATCCGGATCGGAAGCTCGGATGAGTCCAGTATCGTCTCCCTGTACAGGTTGGTTAGGGGGACTTCAGCTGTAGGGATCAGGTAGAGCTCGTCTTCGGGGCAGCTAAAAAGTTCCTCTTGGAACTTTGGGAGCTGGCCTGTTCCCATGAGAGCCTCTTTCCGGACCAGAAAAGGAACGGAGTGTTCGATATAGACACCTCCCGGATTGTTCTCGGGAAGGGTATGCAGGTCCAGCATGTAGTTTGCCAGGGCCCGCTCAAGTCGGGCGCCAGCTCCGGTGAGGGTCGAGAAACGGCTTCCGCTGACAAGAGATGTATGCTCAACATCCATAATCCCTAACTCGGCACCGAGCTCCCAGTGCGGTTTGGGTTCAAAGGAAAAGGATTTTGGTGTGCCAACGGTTCGGATGGTGACATTGTCCGCTTCGGATGCTCCCTTGGGGACATCCTCTCTGGGAATATTCGGAATCACCCAAAGCATTTCGTCGAGTCTGTTCTCAAGAGATGCAAGAAGCCCCTCGTCTTTGGAAATGAGCTCATTAACGGTTCTGGATTCGTCCATGAGATCTTCCGTCGGCTGTCCATTGCGTTTCCTGATTCCAATGTCCTGCGCGAGACGATTGCGTTTTTCCCGAAGGGCTTCCCATGTTTGCTTCAGCTGGCTGATTTCACGGTCGAGGTCCTTGATGGGGGAAAAGTCGAAATCCTGGCCTCTCGATGCAAGGGCTTTCCGAATGGTTTCCTCTTCGTGTAGGATGCGTTTTTTATCGAGCATGAATTCTCCTGGTTCCGGGTTTAGAAAGGTCCACCAATACCCCTATTGTAGACTTGTTGTCTTTGCAGGAACAATGGGGAACTCTACTGGATGGGGCGTCAGGGTCGGGTGTGTCGGGATTCTTTTGGGAGTGGGCCGGATTGTTTGAAGGGAGTGGCGATGGGGAATGAACCTTTGTTTCTTGGTAAACCCGTGAGGCCTTTGGTACTGGGCGGTGGTTCATGGGGGACGGCCCTTGCGTTCCACCTGGCATCAAAGGGGTTGCCGGTTACCTTGTGGGTCAGGGACGAGACGTTGTGTGCAATGATTTCTTCAGACAGGGAGAACCGGGTCTATCTTCCCGGGGCCATTTTCCCCAAGAGTCTGGACGTCACTTCAAACATCGAGAAATCACTCAGCGAGGCAAGTTTTATCGTGTTGGCCATCCCTTGCCAGGGTGTCCGGGAGACGATGAAAACCCTTTCGTCTCTGGGGGCTCCCCGATTACCCATTGTCAGCGGCACAAAGGGGATTGAGCAGAAATCCCTTCGGATGGTCTCGGAAATTGTCTCGGAGTGCTATTTGTCCGATCCGGATCAATATGCGGTCCTCTCCGGCCCCTCCTTTGCGAAGGAAGTCGTCAGGAACTCTCCAACGGCTGTGGTTGTGGCAAGCCGTTCCCAAGTTATGGCGAAAGAGACACAATCCTTATTCAATACAAACTATTTCAAGGTTTATACCAGGGCGGACGTAAAGGGGCTGGAAATCTGCGGTGCCCTGAAAAACGTCATCGCTCTCGCCGCTGGCATTTCCGATGGAATGGGGCTTGGAGCGAACTCAAGGGCGGCCTTGCTGACGAGAGGTCTTGCTGAAATGACACGATTGGGGGTGGCTCTTGGAGCGAATGCCACCACTTTTTCCGGTTTGGGAGGTGTTGGGGATCTTTATTTGACCGCAACGGGTGAGCAAAGTCGAAACCGGACGGTCGGTGTCCGCTTGGGACGGGGAGAGAAACTTGAGGATATCCTTCGGGACCTGGGGCAGGTCGCGGAAGGCGTGACCACCGCCCAGTCTGCCCACATGCTTGCATTGGGACATGGAGTTGACCTTCCGGTGACGCGGGCTGTTTATCGCCTTTTGTATGAAGAGGCCAGCCTCGTGGAAGTTTTGCGGGATGTGATGGATCGCCCGATGAAGGACGAGGAGGAGTTCTGATGGCAAAAATTCTGGTTTTATTCTATAGCACATGGGGCCATGTCCAGACATTGGCGGAAGAGGTGGCTTTTGGCGCAGGGGAGAGGGGAGAAAGCGAGGTCTTTGTCAAAAGGGTTCCCGAAACAATGGCGGAGGAAACGCTTGTCAGAATCGGCGGTCTTGTAAACTCTCCTTATGATGTGGCATCCCCGGGAGAGCTTTCAGAATATGACGCCATTATTTTTGGAACTCCCACCCGATTCGGAAATATGTCATCCCAGATGAGGACGTTCCTGGACCAGACAGGTGAGATCTGGTCAAATGGGGGACTGATCGGAAAAATCGGAAGTGTTTTTGTCAGCACGGCAAGCCAGCATGGAGGCCATGAAACGACAATCATATCCTTTCACACAACACTATTGCATCATGGAATGCTGATTGCCGGCGTTCCGTACAGCTGTCCGGAACTTTCCGGCGCATCTGAAGTGACGGGAGGGTCTCCCTATGGTGCCGGAACAATCGCCGATGGTGACGGGGCAAGGCTTCCAAGTGCGAGGGAAAGGGCTATCGCAAGATTCCAGGGCCAGCATGTCGCTTCTTTAGCGGTTCGACTTTTTGGATAGATCCTTGAGGATCGTCGATGTTTGGCCGTACAATGGATAAACAGAAGGAGAATTCAAAATGAAACCTGTTCCCAAAGAGGTCATGCCCCATGGGGGAAATTCCGTAAGGATCCTGTGGCAAGATGAACATGAAAGTATCTACACGAATGTATATTTGAGGGAAAGTTGCCAGTGTGCGGAATGCATCCATGAATGGACGGGGGAGAAGCTGATTCCTCCGGGCAAGATTTCCCCTGACGTCAGGCCTGTATCGGTGACCTCAGTTGGCAATTATGCTGTTTCCATCCATTTCAGCGATGGCCACCAGACCGGGGTCTATTCCTTTGACCTTCTCAGGAAAATCTGTCCATGCTCTCTTTGCCAGGCCGCCTGATCCCGATCAGGCGCTCCCGGAGAGTTTTTTGATCACGGTCTTAAATGATGTGAAGATGGATTCCTGTCGTTTGACTGCAATGTCGATCAGTCGCTTCAGGATGGATCCTCCCATCGACTCCTTCATTTTATGAATCTGCTTCTCGATCATCTCTCCAAACTCCTGGATGTCTCCCATTCTCCCATTTAAGGCGGTCATGTTTTCTGTTACGGTCTGAAGTTCGAGACGAATGGAGCCTATGGTCCGGTCGATTTCCTCAACAGATTTTCGTGTCCTGTCGGAAAGCTTCTTGATTTCTTCAGCGACGACCGCAAAACCCCGCCCGGCTTCCTTTGCATGGGCAGCCTCAATGGCAGCATTGATCGACAAGAGATTCACCTGGGTGGAGATTTCCTTGATCTCCCGACCGATTCCTGAAATGTTCCCCAGCACGTTCCGGAATTTGTGAAGGTTTTCCAGAACCGCTTTCCCTTCAGAGACGATCTCTTCCGTATCGACCTTTTCCTGATACTCTTCAAGAACGGAGGCAAGAGCCGAAATGTTGGCGTCGTTGAGACTCTTGACCTCTTCGAACTGTGTAATATAGTTCCTCAAAAAAGCCATGTTTGTCATGGATTCACCCAAGGAGTTCACTACGGAATCGGCATTTTCCTGGGTAAGGCTGAGTGATTTGTCAGTATTTCGTGGAGCCATCTTATCCCCCTCAGAGGTCCATTACGTCAAAACCGCATCGGATTCCAGAGATCCAGTCAAAAAATTTTCCGACCATTTCTTCCTTGAAAATGGAACCGTGTTGGGGCGCAACCATCTTGATCGGGAGCTTCCGGACTTTTTGAAGCCAGATGGCGATGGCCTTGTTTGTCCCGATATATCGGGCGTGAAAGCCTTCCATATAGGTGACATGCTCTGCGAAATTTTCCACAAATAATGGCGTTTTCCCTTTTGGATAGACAGCGGCTCCAATATCTCCCGTGAAGAGAATTCCTGATTCATGGTCAAAAAGGTGAAAATTTCCGGGGGAGTGAAGAAAGTGAGCGGGGATGAATTCCACCGTTCGTCCGGAGGAGAGGGTGAGTGATCCTCCTCTATCGGCAATTCCCTTGAAGCGGGTGATGTCGTTGACTCCAAAATGAATCAGGAATCGAATCCACAGCTCAGAGACATGAACGACGGCCGGGGTCATCTCAAACCATGATGCCAGACCCCCTCCCACATCGGGATCCTGATGGCAAAGAAAAATATCCTTGATGTCTGCCGGATCCAGAATCTGTGAGATATTCACCAGAACCCGGGCAAAAACGCCAAACCCGCCCGGATCGATTAAAAGACCTTTCCCGCCATCAATAATCAGGTACTGATTGGATTGCACTCCTTCTTCCAGACCCGATTCATCCTTTCCAAGCCACAGAAACTTGTGATTTGCCGATTGGTAAAGAGTTTCAAAGGCCATTGGGCTTTCTCCGATCCAGTTATGTCATGTGACGCGGGCAATGTGAAAATCATTCTCTTTTCGACCGGATAATGGCTGAGATAGAGAATGATGTCAATGGATTGAATGTTTTTATAACAGAAGGAGCCAAGAGCCGGCTCCTTCTTCCATGATGTTCTATCGGTTGAATGGAGGGGAGAGTTTAAGAAGGGAGGGGTGCTTCGTTGAGTGCAATTCCATATTCGGCTGCAACGCCTTCGAAGATTCTTCTGGCAACCTTGATCGCTTCCGGGTTTTCAAGACGATAAGCACAGTGCTCGATTTCCGGTTCAGAAAGCACCATATCCGAGAACCCCCCTGTCCATTTCCAGAAAAACCGCTTTGTATCAA
>JAKBTA010000100.1 GCA_021844645.1 Nitrospirota bacterium | reverse complement strand
GACTTGTGCCAGGCCCCTGAGATAACGGTTGATGTCATTCAAGATAAATCCGTCACCTACTCCATGTGTCGTGAACGGGTGGAGGTTAAAAACGGGGTTTCGGTCAAAGCCAGGCTTTTTCATGATGCCGAACTTGGCCGATTAGCCGAAAACCTGGCCCGAAGTCTGGATTTCCCCTATGGATTCTGTTTCCAGGTCATGTTGGGTCCGGATCATGAGTGGCTTATCACCGATCTCAATCCTCGGCTCGGGGCCGGTTCTGCGATGAGCTATATGGTGGGGTCGGATTTTTTTGGAGCCAATGTTTCAAGGCTTTTGGATCCGGAGGCTTCTATCGGTGGTTTTTTTAAAGACTTCAACGGTCAGGCGTATGTGGTGAGGCAATACTCCGAGTTTCTGACGGAGATCCTGCCATGAGCCGGGTGGCCTTTGATGTTGACGGAACACTCATTACATGCCGGGAGCGCCAGCTGAACGTTCTGAAAGTTGCGTTGAAGACGCTCAAGATCGGACATGGAATCGATCTGGATGAGCATTGGGACTATAAGCAAAATGGTCTTTCAACGAGGAAGGCTCTGGTCGCACAGGGGTTTTCGAAAGCGAGCGCCGATTCGGTTGGAGATTTGTGGGATCGATCTATTGAGGAGCCACCTTTTCTGATGATTGACCGTCCTCATCCCGGAGTGCTGGAACTGCTTGACGCTTTGAGAAAACAAGGTTCGGAACTGGTCATCATCAGTGCACGGAAAAATGCCACTCTTCTGAAACAGGAACTATCGTATCTGGGTCTGTTGAAGCATTTCAGCAGGATCTTTGTCGTGAAACCACAGACTGGTGGCACGGAGAAGGGTGCGATCTTGCAGAAGATATGTCCTGACTTGTATGTCGGTGATACGGAAATGGATGCTCAGGCGGCAAGAATGGCCAACGTCAATTTTTGCGGAGTCGCCACAGGACAAAGAAATGCCAGTTTCATGAGAAATTCAATGCTCAGGCTGGGAGATTTTCCATTGATCACTCTGGATTCTTCCGATCTCATGCTTTATGTGTGAGATTCCTTTTTCCATGCTTGTTTCTGGTGGTATAAAAGGTGTTTGTTTTTTTTGACCCATACTTCCTTATTTGATCCTTATGTTGTCCTGCCATGGGTGTTTTTCGGAAGAATCATTGAAATCAGTTCCGATCCCCTGACCTTTCCTTGATTGTATTGCCGTTTATGTCATGGAAAATCTTCTGGTTCTGTTCGGGTGTTTCCAAAGGTGTGATTTTCGTCATTGCGTCGGTATTTTTTTTCTGTACCATACCCCTCAATTCCGGAGTGTCCGGGATCTCTTCGGAGGGTTTTATGTAATGCCTTCCCTGTTCTATCCGGTTGGCGGTTCAAGTGTAAGTGGTTTTATGTCAGGTACGACGATCCCGGGGGGACTTGACGTGATAAAGAACTTCTTTGGTACGGCCCAAAATATATTTTCAGGTCTTCTTCCTGATGCGAATGAGGATTTTGTTGTTAGTTTTCATGACTCCCCGCGCCAAGGTTGTCGCGAACAGGGGGACTCTTCTGATTGCGTTGAAAAATCAGAGATAGTGAAGAAGTGGAATCGTAAAACGTCCTACGCAATCCGCCTTGCCAATACGCAAAAACAGAAAAAAGCGGCAAAGGAATTGATCGGGAAGATGTATTCCTGGCGCAATTATCAGTCGGACAATATTTTGCAGGAGAATCCCCGGCTGACCACTTTTGTTGCCCATGATGAAGAGGGCCGTCTTTCAGGAACCATTACAGTTGGTCTTGATGCGCCTGAAGGGCTTTTTGCCGATGAGGTCTATAAGGAAGAACTTGCATCTCTCAGAACTCCCGGTCGTCGGGTCTGTGAGTTCATTGGTCTTGCCGTGGCTCCTGAAATTCGTTCGCAGAAGGTCCTTGGGGGGCTTTTTCATGTGGCGATGATCTATGCCTCCAAAATGTTCAATCATACCGATGTCGTTTTTGAGGTCAGTCCAAGACACGGCCGTTTTTATGAAAAAATGCTGGGCATGAAACTGGTCGCTTCGGGACGGATCTGTCCAAGGGTGAATACCGCTTCGGTGCTGTTCACTTCAGAGTTTTCGTATGGGGAGTCCCAGATCGAGAAGGTTCATCGGGAATTGCTGGAAGAAGAGAAAGCTCAATTGCTAAAAGATCGATCCCTGTACCGGCATTTTTTTAATGGTGTTGAAGAGGCTGCTATTCTCAGGCGTTTTGATGAACTTTTGAAAAAAGAAGAATCCAGTCTTCAGCCTGCCCCCTCTTTTTCGTCTTTGTCCACTGCACCGATTTTTGCCTCGAACTGAGCATCACTCCTTAATGTCTTAAAGCGGCGTTATTGTTTCGCCGCTTTACTCATCATTCCTCCCTCAAATCGTTTCTGATCGATCCTGCCTGCGGATTTCCTTTCTCTCTCTCGCTCTGATCTTTGTCTTTTGGAAATAGGCCTCATGGACTCTTGAGTGCTGAGGTGTAAAGAGAAATGTCCAAAAATTTTTCAACTGAAAAAAAAGCTGACAGTTTGATTTGGACGATAGGTGGGGACGTGTTATAGGCGGAAGATTCATTTTTTATTTTTTATTGTTATTTTTAAATATTTTGAGATTACATGTGTAAGGCTTTTTATTACCGTTTCAAGTCTGGCACGATCATTGCTTAAGATAGGCGTGTACGTTTTCCTGATTCAGGAGAGTCAGTCAATCTTTATAAGGAGATCTCATAGATGAATAGAATGAAAAAAATCACGATC
>JAKBTA010000035.1 GCA_021844645.1 Nitrospirota bacterium | reverse complement strand
GGATGATCTCACCTTTGCGGGGGGTCCAGAGTCTATAGTCCGCCGCGACATGGTACAGCTCCTGCATCCCGTCGAGCGCCCGCACAAGGGACAATGGGTCAAGGAGATCTCCCGTAACCCAGGAGACATGCTCACTCTCTCCGGGAAGATTTCTTTTATCGCTGCCTTCCCTTGCCAGACAGCGGATCGAATATCCTTCTTCGAGCAGAAGTTGCGCCACATGTGAGCCGACAAACCCAGTCGCCCCGGTCACCAGAGCTGTTCGCTTTCCTGTTCCCATCAGGAGTCCTCCCTGTTTTTAAATTTTTTCAGGATGGAACTCCTGTGATAAAGTAAATAAGCGTTGCGTTTCATCATCAACTCCGTTTGAATACAATTCCAATCGTTCCTTTTTGAAGAGGTTTTTTTGATCGGCCCAATAAAAGTCATAAAAAAGTTCCTCGCCCTCTCCGCCCTTCTGCTGTCTATTGCTTCATGCAACACGGCGCCGGTTCCACTGGAAAAACAGAATGCCCTCGATACAGCTCAAATTGATCTTCCCGATACCGTTTTCCCGTCCCGCAAGGCAGAGGCCCAGATAGAGCCGATTCTCAAAAAAGACGGATTTTCATGGACAGACCCCAGATACTCTCTTGGAAAGCACCTTGTCAAAGGGAATGAGCTCTTCTGGTTTGACCAGAACCAGAACTGGCATATCACCCGTTACTCTGCCCTGCTGCGGCCAAATAAATATTCCATTAACCGTTATATGGTCAACTCAGCACGGGACGTGCACAAGCTGGGGAGAACAACAACAACATCTCTCGCGACATGTATCTTTGCCCGGCCTGCTTTCACCTTCAGGCACTATGGTGATGTTTCTTTTCCAACATTCCTCGCAGATGGACTTCTGATGGGGACAGTTGACCTGTTTCTGTCGCCCGTCTCCTATCTCTCCTGCAGCCTTCTGGACAGCAATAAAAGATCTGTCCAAAAGGTTATCAAAAAAAATGACCGGGCAGCCGAAGACCGTCTGAGAAGGGAAATTCAGAAGGGGAACCCGATTCCCACATACTCCACGACCCCCGCCTGGGTGGAATAACCCATGTCAAGACGCCCAACCACATTGGGCTCGACAAGGGCCCGGAAGCCGACGCCCGGATTGATTGCATAAAGCGAGGGATTTGTAAGCTCCCTCTGATCATGAAAAACCTCTCCTACCCCCAAAAACGGAGCGATTTGCCAGGAACTGGTTACACCGAGAAGTGTCATGTCAAAAGCCTGTATCCGCTCTTCAACATTAAAAAGGGCCGCATCAAGATCATAGAAACGTCCAGTACCAAACCCTTCAAGGGTATACGCGCCTCCCAGCATGCTTTGTGCGTAGAAGGGAATATTCGGACCATTCATCAGGTTCACCATCCCCCTGATCGCAAGCACATTCTGATCATTCTCCCCCTGGGGTATCCATGTTTTATACTCGGCATTGAAGCGATCGAATACACTTACCTCACCGGCCGTTTCGTTCTGGTCAAGTTCTGCAAAAGCCCGTGCATAGGTCCCTGTCGACGGAATCAGGTGGTTGTCCCTGGTATCATAAGTCACATTCGCCCGATGGGAGATAATCACAGGATTGTTTGAAAGACCATTGACATTAGGGAAAACCGTCCCGGAGTAGGGCAGGCCGGGAATCACTCCGGGGGAGGCACCATATTCCCTGAGTCGCTCCATAAACCAGGCCCGGATTTTCTGATGGTCAAGATTCGCACCCACCGTCACATGGGCCGAGGCTTCAGACAGTGTGTAATTTGACTGATTTCCAAAAGCGGAGTCCGGCCCCAAGCCATAGAATCGGGCAGCGGGATTCTTGAAATCCTTCAGACGGATATCAAGAATATATCGACCATCTCCCATGGAAAGGTCTCTGTAATGAAACTCATAAAAGTTCCAGATAGAGTTCGACTGAAGCCCGATAAGATGCCATCTTTTGAGATTACCTTTGTAATAACGGTAATAACGCGCGCCCACCTGGGTACCCAGGTAAGGATTGTAGGTGATGGATGGTGCAAGGATTGAAGTAATACGGCCGCTGGGCAAGGCAGAAAGGATGGGAACAATCGTCCCGACCGTTACCCCCGTATTGTAGCTGACACCGATAGCAGGAAGTGGAATGACAACCGTATTCTGAGTTGGAGTACTGAAAGAAAACGGAGATGGGACACCAATCGGCAACTGTGGAAAGCTTTCGCCATTGCCCGGATTCAAAAAAGGCCCGGTTCCCGGTGGCCCCGACGAAGATGCAGGTGGCGGGAGAGGAATCGCATAAGCGCTGACAGAAAAACTCCCCAGGAAGAGCATCACCAGGACTCCAAGAAAAAAGCCCCGAAAAACTTCCCCCATGGTTTTATCTTTTGATTCTTCCGTCAACAAGACGCCAATTTTTCTTCCAAGCTCGGCAAGACCTTTTCTCGCAACTCTCTGTGAGTAACCGATCTTGACCAGTGCCAGAAGCTTTTGAGGTGAAAGAAGCGCAAGCAACAGTTTTCTGAGGGACAGCTTCCCGTTTTTCTGGATGAGATCCCCTAAAAACTCCGGCAATGTTTCTTCAACTGAATCAGATATGACTCTTGCCACAATAAACCGGCACCCCTTCGACTGAATGACTCTTTCCCATGCTCCGGTTTCCATGTCGCAAACATCAGAGCCTGTCAACCGGAAAAGCTCTTTTTTTTCTTCGGGACTTCCTGCAATTTTCAAAAGGGAGACCCCTGTCCCAAGCGGGAATCCCAAGATTCTCCCCATTATTGATGAGCCAGGCAGTGATGCCTCCGAAAAACGCCGGGATTCCTCGCCATCCTTTTCCTGAAAAGTGGAGACCGAAGAGAGAAAGAAAACATCTCCCCTCTGGGCACGGCTCGAAATTCCACCCCCAAAACCGACCAGGAAAACGACATCATCTGGTTTCAGGCGCGACAAGAACGCATCATCATCCTCATCGGGAGGCCCCATCCCGATAACCTGCAAGCGGAAGAGCCCCGGGGAGAAAACAGACCCCACCCTCTCCCGCTGAATCAATAAACCATGCCTTTTAAGCACAGGAAGAAGCCCTGACATCAAACATCGGGCCTCTTCCTCAAGTGGTGTAAGAATCAAAAGGGGCCGTGAAGACAAACGAGAATCGTGATCAGAAAAATGAGGCGAGAGGGGCAAAGGGCTGCTTCCTCCATACGGCTACTTTCCCGGAAACACGGGAAGCCCCCTCGAAATGGACATTCTGGTAAAGGGCTAGTGCCCACAACGGGAAATAGTCTCTGTACATGTTATAGCGAAGATAAAAAACCCTGGGGAAACCGGTTCCGGTATAGAGTGATTCATCCCAGCGGCCATCTTGTCGCATATTCTCAAGAAGCCAGGAAACTCCCTTCCGGACTTTTGGGTTGTCCGCATGTTCCCCATGAACCAGCGCAATAAGAGCCCACGCTGTTTGCGATGGAGTTGAATCCCCCACACCTGCAGACTCTTTTTTGTAATAGGAGAGGCAGCTTTCGCCCCATCCCCCATCTGGATTCTGGTGATCAAGTAAAAAGCCCATTGCACGCTGAACCATCGATGACTTCATATCGATCCCCAACGCCTTCAATGCCGAAATCACAGACCATGTGCCATAAATATAGTTGACTCCCCATCGACCATACCATGAACCGTCAGCTTCCTGCTCACGACGCAAGTAATCGAGAGCCCGCGCAACCGGTGGAAAATCGGGCCGATAACCGTACAGCCCCAAAAACTCCAGGACACGCCCCGTCAGATCGGCCGTTGACGGATCGAGCAGCGCCCCGTGATCGGCAAAAGGTATGTTGTTTAAAAACAGGAGATCATTGTCCTTGTCAAAGGAGGCCCAGCCCCCATCCGTGCACTGCATTGCCAGAACCCATCTGGCAGCTCTCCTCACAACATCTTCATATCCCTTGAATCCATTGGTCCACTTGGCAAAGTCCATCAGAATAACAGCAGTATCGTCAACGTCAGGGTAGTAATCGTTTTCAAATTCAAAGGCCCAACCACCAGGCTCGACACCCTTGACATGAACCGACCAGTCGCCAACAGTCCTGACTTCTTTTCTGCGAAACCATTCAAGTGCGCGGGTAATTGCCGGATGATCGGCAGAAACACCCGCCTCAAAAAGGGCCCCAAGGCTGAGCGCAGTATCCCATATCGGAGAATGGCAAGGCTGAACGGACTGCATGTTGTCCCGGGCAAAGACAAGGTCATCAATCGATGCAATAGCCCTTTTCACAAGCGGATGATCATCCGAGTACCCTGAAAGCCTCATTGCAATGACACTGTTGGCCATTGCCGGATAAATCGCACCGAGGCCCCCCTCTCCTTTCATTCTGGGAATCAGCCATTCGACAGCTCTTGCAAGAGCTCTTTTCCTTAAAAATCCAGGGGGGTGGCGGTTCCAGTGCTGGATAAAATAATCCAGGACAAAAAACAGGTTTTTCCAGGAAAAAAGTTTTTTATCCCAGGAATAGCCAAAGTGAACCTCCTCCATCGGTTTTAAAAACAGCTCATCCATTCCCTGTCCCGGAGGAACCGGGGTAACCGGCTTATAGTGATAGATGATCAGCAAGGGAACAATGACCGTTCTTGACCAGTAGGAAACGGTATAGATCGAAAGAGGGAACCATTTTGGCAGCAGAATCATTTCACAAGGCAAGGCCGGAATACCCTTCCAGTCGTATTGCCCAAAAAGAGCCAGGGTGATCCGGGTAAAAACATTGACAGTAGTGGCTCCGCCCCTTTCAAGAATGAGCGCACGCGCTTTTGCCAGAGCCGGATGATCGGGAGAATACCCCAAAAGCTTCAAGGCAAAATAAGCCTTGACGCTGGCACTGATGTCAGCTGCCCCTCCTGTAAATAAAGGCCACCCCCCATCCTCACCCTGAATCGAAAGGATGTACTCCGCTACATCGCGGAAAAAAACCTCATCCTTTCTCCCGAGGATAAACTGAAACATGACATACTCAGCAGGAATGGTTACATCTGCATCAAGAGGTTCGACCCAATACCCCTCCGGATGCTGGCGATCCAGAAGAGATCTGGCAGCCTTTGCGATGGCTTCTTCCAGTCTTTCCCTAAAACTGGAGCCAGAACTCCCTTTCGAATCCAGAAACGGTTTCTCGTCATCCGATAAGGACCGGTCCCCTGCATTGGGGGAAGCTACTTTCTCCATCGTGTCAAAACCTCCAGGGAGCGGATCGCGTAAAAGAACCCCGCTCTTCTTGCATTAAGGATTTTTTCTAATGTGTTCATTCTACAGGGAGAACCGACTGTCTGCAAGAAATCGGCATAAACTTGATGATTTTGTGGAAGGGATAATTTCAGGAAATCCGGAGCAGGATCACCGTCACAATCTTCTGTGTTTATCGCGAACGGATCTGCCCAGCAAAACCCCTCCCAAAAAACCGGACAGGGAGAAAAGAGCAAGACCGGAAAGAAGAGCCAGGGGAATTGGCGGAGAAACAGGAATCGACCGGAGAGCCCAATGGGTGTCGACAAGGGATCTTCCCGAAGAGGCAATTGACCAAAGGGACAGAAAATAGCGTCCATCATCAGGAGGGAGGAAAAAGGAATTTTTTGATCCAAGAATACCGACTTCTCCTTCAAAAATGGTCAATGTACGACCAAACTCTGTCCATGAGTCCATGTGATGACGAATGGTCAGATAGCCAGGAGAACCATTTGCCTCCAGCGGAGACAGGGGAAGAGGGTTGGCTTCACTGCGCCCCTCCGACTCCGGCGCTGATGCCACAACACCCTTGTCCGGCACGGTGCCCGCGGGCATCGAGGAAATTAATGGGAAGTGGTGCTCCTTCATCTCCGGATAGGGGATAAAGATCAGACCCAAAGCCATTAACCCTGCAGCAAGGATCACCAGACGGATTTTCTGCTGAAGACTTGATGTCAGACAGGGCTTAACCTCCCCCAATACCGAAGCAGCAAGTTTCCCTGAGCCCCAGGACAAGAAAACCGTCAAAAATATCAGAACAAGGTCATCTCTATAGAGGGCCAAAGGAGCGATGACTCGCAGCGGCGAAGAAAAAACCTGACGCCCGGATGGATCAGAAAGAGTTATGCGGTAAATCCCTGGATCCCAGAGCGCAAGACGGATACAAATGCCACAGGATGAAATCCGGAGAGGAACAGAAAAAACCGTTTTCCCCGAGTGCCAGTAACTCGCACTTCCGAAGGAACCCTTCTCCTTGCGGATTTTCAGAAAAAGGGTACCGCCAGGCAGATCCGGAAGATGATCTTTGGACACATTGAAAGAAAAAGAGCGCTGGGATTTTGGTGTCAATGGAGAAAAATTGACTCCGGGAGCATAGGACATGCGATAAAAATGGACGGAGAGAACAAGTGCAGAAATGATCAGCACAGAAAAGATCATCGGGAGGACTACGAGCTTGAATTGTTCCCACAATGAGCGGCGAGAATGATCCGTTAACTGAAAAGACAAAATATATCTCCTGACAATTGATATTCGCCTCCGGCCATAACCGGAGGATTGCAAGGATCGACCATGTTTTTGACGTGATCGACCCGTCCGCACTGCGCGGGAGAGCAAGAAAATGTCTCGTCAGACTGAATGGGAAGCCCTTCCATTATAAAGATGGCTTCTCCTACCGGCCTTGGATCGGATTCACGGGCAAATGGTAAAATTTTTCAATATAGCTTTTGACAAGAAGGTCTCCGGGATGATGATCGTAAAGATCTTCAAACAGGATTCGTCCCGCCTCACTGTTTCCATCCTTGACCTCAACAATGGCAAGAAGGAGTCTGTACCCATGGAGCCATGGGTGCCGGGGCAACATCTGGAAAAGGATCCGCCTTGCATCAGCAAGCCTGCCTTCCGCCAGATAAAGACGCGCCTCGTTCAGCAGAAGCCCCTGATTCCCGGGGTCGATCCTGAGTCCTCTATTCAGCATTTTCTCGGCCGATGGATAGTGACCCTGACGAAAATCAAGATATGCGAGATCATTCCAGAAAACGGTCTCGGAAGGATATCTCCGGGTCCCTTCAAGAAGAGCCGAACGGGCCAGATCGAAATGGTTTGAGCGCATGTCCCTTGAATACGCTTCCATAAGAGAGCGCTTGGAGGGATTTTGCATCTGTACCGCTGCACATCCCTGGAACAAAAGGATCAAGAGAGCAAACAACATGAAGGGAACGATCTTTTTCAGCATCCACCCCAGTTCTGAACGAAAAGGACCCCTTGATGGAAGAAGGATGATCTCAACAGAACATGAAACTTAGTCTCAACACAGAATAGGAAATATGCCTGACACTGTCAAGATGACCGGGAGATGACAGAGTTTTGACTGGACAAACGGATGCTACCTTCCGGAAGGAGAAAGGCTTTCAACGGATAACGTCCCTCGGGCATACTGAAAATCAGCATACCCGACCATCAACTGGTAGCGGGCCTGGATGACAGACTCACGGGCCTGTCTCAAGGCGGCTTGCGCATCCATGACATCGACAGAGTGAACGGACCCTACACGATAGGCCTCCTCAACAAGAACTTCGTTCTTCTCGGCATTCATCCTTTCCGTTTTTGCCTCCACAAGTCTCTGTCTGGCATCGCGGATCTCCAGAATGGCCTTTTTGAGGTCCGTGATGACCCTCAGCCGCACAGACCTTCTGGACTCAATGGAAGAAGAGAGGTCGTAATGCGCCTGGGACATCTGGTGCATGATCAGCCCTCCTTCAAAGATCGGTATATTGATGACGCCACCAAGATTGATCGTTGAGTAAGGTGTGTTGTTGGGTGCGTAAGGAATGGGCAAGCTTCCCTGTGGCATTGTTGCGGTAAAGGACTGAAAAAGGCCCGTCACAGAAGGATAGTTTTGGGATCTTGCATTTTCCAGGGCCGACCGGGACATCCGAACCTGGTCCACCGCTTCGATCATCACGGGCCTGTGCTTCATGGCCCTGGCGAGATCGGCTTGAAAATCAGGCAAAGATTCCTTGTTTGGATCGACGGAAACATCTTCGGCAACAATCCGCTCACTTTTCGAGCGGCCCATAACCTGGGCGAGATCGATCGCAATCGACCTTGCCGCATCCTTGTCCCTGATCAGCTGAAGCTTGTCCGACTCCACATTGACCTGGGCTCTCGTGACATCAAGAATAACACCATCTCCGGCCTTGAACCGGTATTCCGCCCGGGCAAGCTGTTCCTGGGCATCGGCAAGGTTCTCCTTGTCTGCCAGGACCTGGTGCTGACTCGAAAGAAGGTTGAAATAATCAGTCTCTGCCGCACGAATCGTATTCTGATAGATTTCTGCTTCCCGGCCCTTTTCAAGCTCAAGAGCCCATCGGCTCCGGGAAACTTGCGAACCAGTCCTGCCAAAATCATAGATGGTCTGGGAAAGAGTGACCGTCAACAAATTCAGATCGGCATAATTATAACCCGGAAATAGAAAAAACCCGAAGAAACTGTTCCCATAAATAGTTTCAAAACTTAAAGAAAGCTGAGGATAATAATTTGACTTTGACTCTCCTACCCTCTCCTTTGCGCTCTTCACCCGGTAGATCTCGGCCTTGAGGTCCGGACGGTTCGCCAATGACTCCGAAACCGCCTCTGAAAGAGAAACAACCTCACCGGAAGCAACCGCAGGAGTGATATTGGCGCCAGACAGGAACGCCTGCGCAATCAATGGGACAAGAATAACCAGGAAAAAACGTGTACGAATGGAGCACACTGCCACGAACACCTCTCCCACGTCTTATGCATGAGGCACTGTCTTTTAAAATCATCATTTTGCCAAGCTGTGGTATCATGCCATTTGGTTGATCGAAATCACAACTTTTCGCCATGGAGTGCAGGCATGCTACCCAAAAAACGAATTTTCCTGGTGATTCTGATCCTTTCCGCCATCCTTGTTACCGTCTTCCACAAAAAGCTCTTTTCGTCCGGCGATCAAGGGAAAAGCAGTCTGACCCTTTATGGAAACATTGACCTACGGGAGGTCCAGCTCGCATTTCACGACACGGGCAGGATCGAAAAACTCCTTTATCTTGAAGGCTCTTCCGTCAAGAAAGGCGATTTGATGGCAACACTTGACCCCATACGCTACCAGGACATGGTTGATGCGGACAAAGCCACTCTCGACCGAGCCAGAATTCAGCTGACAGATGCACAACGAACCTATGTCCGGGTCAAAAGGCTTGCCCATGCCAAGTTCAATTCCGAACAAAAACTCGACGATGCCACAGCGGCCCTGGATGCCGCAAAAGCCTCGATCAGACAGTCCGAAGCCCAACTTGCCCTTGATCAGCGCCAGCTTGTCGACACAAAGGTCTATGCCCCCGTCGATGGAATCGTCCAGAATCGCATTCTTGAGCCTGGTGACATGGCATTTCCCGCATCCCCGGTCTATACCATCGCCCGATCCCACCCTCTATGGGCACGCGTCTATGTGGAAGAGCCGGAGCTTGGAAAAGTCCATGAGGGAATGATCGCAACGGTCACATCGGATTCATACCCCGGCAGGAAATATTACGGCTATATCGGGTACATCTCACCAACTTCGGAATTCACTCCCAAAGAAGTTCAGACCCTCCATCAAAGAACAATTCTTGTTTACAGAATGAGAGTCTACCTCAGCTGTCCAACAACAGAGCTCCGGCTCGGGATGCCTGTCACCGTAACAATCCCTCTTGTCTCCGACCAGCCACCTCCATCAACCTGTCCGGATGGCCGCAAACCGGAATTCTCACCCCGTGGCTGAGCCAGACTCGCCAGAAGGGCTGATCACGGCCAATCGCCTGACAAAAACATTCCCTTCTCCAAGAGGCCTTGTAACCGCTCTCGACGATATTACCTTTTCCCTCAAAAAAGGGTCGATCACCGGCCTCATCGGTCCTGACGGAGCCGGAAAGACGACACTGATGAGGCTTCTTGCGGGCCTCCTTTTACCCGACTCGGGGGAAATCAAAATCATGGGTATCAACCCATCAAAAGACCCCTTGTCGGTCCAGGGATCTATTGGATACATGCCCCAGAAATTTGGACTTTACGAGGATCTGTCCGTCCAGGAAAATCTTGATCTCTATGCCAGCCTTCAGGGTGTTCCCCAAGATCGCAGAGAGGATCTCTACGTCCCTCTTCTTGCAATGACCGGGCTTTCCCCCTTTCAAAAAAGGCTGGCGGGCCAACTGTCCGGAGGGATGAAACAAAAACTGGGGATTGCCTGCTCGCTGGTCCATCAGCCACCCATTCTTCTCCTGGATGAACCAACCGTTGGAGTTGATCCTGTTTCACGCCGGGAGCTCTGGGAAATCCTTAAGAAGCTTGTCAGCGAATCTGGTTCCACCCTTTTTGTCAGCACCTCATACCTTGACGAAGCGGAACGATGCAACGAAATCCTGATTCTCTACAATGGAAAAATCCTTGGGAACGGTACCCCGGAAGCCTTCAGGATGGAAGTGGCAGGACGAGGATACCGGGCCGAGGCCCCTGGGCAGTCGCTCAGGGTTGTCGAACCCAAGCTTTCAGTTCTTCCGGGAGTTGTGGACACCGTTCTTGAAGGATCAACCGTGCGGGTTGTCATGGATAGCGATATGCCGCCATCTGTTCCTCAAGGTTTGGGGAAGATCCTTCTCCATCCAGCACCGCCACGATTTGAAGATGCATTCATGTCCAGAATTAAAAAAGTGACAAGGGAAAACCCCAAAACCATTTCCATTGACCGACTTTACCCAAAACATTCACAGGAACAGAAAAATATTCCGGAAAAGCCTGAAAACGCCATTGATGTCGAGAACCTTGTCCGGGATTTTGGAACCTTCAGGGCGGTGGACAATCTGACATTCCATGTCAGGAAAGGGGAAGTTTTCGGACTCCTTGGAGCCAATGGTGCAGGAAAGACAACAACGTTCCGGATGCTTGCAGGTCTTTTGGAGCCAAGCGGAGGGAAACTCATCGTAGCAGGAAAAGATGTCCGGAAGGCCGCTGCACAGGCGAGGCAGAACATCGGATACATGGCCCAGAAGTTTTCCCTCTACTCCCAGCTGACTGTTTTCCAGAACCTGATCTTCTTCAGTAGTGCCTATGGGCTTTCCGGCTCTCTGCAAAAGGAAAAAATCCAGAACTCATTGACCTTCTTTGAGCTTGAACCCTACAGGAATGTCTCTTCCGGCATCCTCCCACTGGGATTCAGACAAAGACTTGCCCTTTCCTGCGCCCTGATCCATGAGCCATCCATTCTTTTTCTCGACGAACCGACATCAGGCGTTGATCCCAATGCCAGACGGGAGTTCTGGCATATCATCAATGCACTGGCGATCGTCGGTGTCTCCGTTTTGGTCACAACCCACTTCATGGAAGAAGCCGAATACTGTGATCGACTTGTCATCATGGCACAGGGAACACTTCTCGCGATGGGCAATCCTGAGGAAATCAAGGAAAAGACCCGTACACCCCAAATGCCGGAACCATCCCTTGAGGACGCATTTGTCTCCCTTCTCTCGGACTTCAGCAGAACGCAGGGTGACCACCAATGAATAGTTCATCCAGCCGTGCATTTTTCTCTGCCCGGCTCAACAGAATCAGAGCTCTTGTTTACAAGGAGTCACTGCAGATTGTCAGGGATCCATCGAGTCTTGCCATTGCGCTTGTCCTTCCTTTTGTTCTTCTTCTGATTTTTGGCTATGGAGTCTCCCTCGATGCGAGCCATGTCCCGATTGCCGTTGTGCAGGACAGCCGCACCCCCGCATCGGAGGGATTTATCGCAAGCCTCAGAAATTCCCGATGGTTTTCACCAAAACCCTATGCCAATATTCATGATGCCATCGGAGCCCTTAAACGTCAGGATGTCGAAGGAATCCTCTGGCTCAGGGAAAACTTTGGGAGGGGAATCGAATCATTTCATAATGCCCCGATTCATGTCATTGTCGATGGTGTCGACGACAACACGGCAAGACTTGTCGAGGGCTATCTCAACAATACATGGCAAACATGGCTGCACCTTCGGGCTCAACGAGGGCGACTATCATCCCCCTTGCCAGCAGAGCTTCAGGTCAGGATCTGGTTCAATCCTGATAACAGGAGCCGGGATTTTCTCATCCCTGGACTGATTGCCGTCATCATGACCCTGATCGGAGCACTTCTGACGGCCCTTGTAATCGCCAGGGAGTGGGAGAGAGGCACCATGGAGGCACTGTTTGTCACACCTGTTTCGATCGGGGAAATTCTGGTCGGAAAATTCATTCCTTATTTTATCTTGGGAATGAGCGGAATGGCGCTGTCTGTTCTCATGAGCCGGTTTCTCTTCGAAGTTCCCCTTCGGGGCTCGGTTATCACCCTCGCGCTGACATCCTCACTGTTTCTGACAACGGCACTCGGAATGGGACTTCTGATTTCCACTGCAGCAAAAAACCAGTTTGTAGCGGGACAGATTGCCATTGTCTTTACCTTTCTTCCCGCCTTTATCCTTTCCGGATTCATTTTTGATATCCATTCGATGCCGCCCTTCATCCAGGCCATTACACACATTATCCCCGCAAGCTATTTCGTCACCATACTCCAGTCTGTCTTTCTAGCGGGAGACATTCCGAAAGTCATCATTCCCAATTCAGTGGCACTTGCGCTGTTTGCTATTTTCCTGTTTGCACTGATTCTCCGCGTCAGCAGAAAGAGGATTGAATAATGCAACGATTGCTCAGGATAATGTGTGTAATGGCCTGGATGAAGGGCGGCATCGAATGGATATCAAAAATGAATCCGGAAAGGATAAAGGCGGGAAGAAAGGTAAAGACAATGGCAATCTGTCCCGCTACAAACTGG
>JAKBTA010000034.1 GCA_021844645.1 Nitrospirota bacterium | reverse complement strand
TTTTTGCGGTGTTCATTTCATGGCCGAGACCGCCAAAATTTTAAATCCGTCCCGGAGGGTCATCGTTCCCGACCTTGACGCAGGATGCCCTATGGCGGACATGATCACCCCGGAAGAGGTCGATCGACTGAGAGCCGAACACCCGGGTGCGGTAGTTGTGACCTACGTCAACTCACCGGCTGCGGTCAAAGCCAAAAGCGATATCTGCTGCACTTCGGCCAATGCTGTGAAGATCGTCAACTCGATTCCCGAGTCTGTTCCCGTCATCTTTATTCCCGACCAGTTCCTGGGAGATTTTGTCCAGCGGCAAACGGGACGAAATCTGATCCTTTTCAGGGGATTTTGCCCAACGCACATGAGAATCATGGCAAAGGACATTCATCAGGCCAAGGAGGAACACCCGGATGCGCTGGTCCTGGCTCATCCGGAATGTCAGCCTGATGTCGCGATGATTGCGGATGTTGTGACATCAACATCAAAAATGGCCACGGAGGTCCGTAACTTTTCCGGGCAAACAGTGATTGTCGGGACCGAAACGGGAATGATCCATCGCCTTCAGAAGGAAAATCCGGGGAAAAGCTTTGTCGCTGCCTGCACTACCTGTGATTGTGCCAACATGAAGGTCAATTCTCTTGAAAAAATTCTTTGGGCGCTGGAAGATATGGCTCCGGAAATCGAGATTCCCGAAGAGATCAGGCTTCCGGCAAGCCAAGCTCTTCAAAGAATGCTGGACATTGCCTAGCCTGACCCGTCTTTTTTGGTTTCTTGGGGTACTATTTCTGCTTCTGGCGGGGATGTCGGAGTTGTGGTCAAGATGGGGAAAAAAATCCGGTCTTCCCCTTCCCGGACGTCTTCCGGGAGATATTGAGATCCACAGGCCAGGATTTCATCTGTACTTCCCGTTAATGACAAGCCTTTTGCTTTCTGTCGGATTATCTCTCTTATTTTTTCTGTTTTCCTGGATCTCCCGAAAATTCTGATGGTTTTGTCGATGGTGTCTGGCACTGTGGCTCAAACGCCCCTGATTCAAGATCCAGAAGAGCTTTCCTGAGGGCTTCTTTCAGTTCGGGCAGATTTTTGGCATTGTTCCGGATCGCTCCGAGAATATTTTCGAGTTTTGCCAGCCGGGAAAGCTCCCGGTCTTCCGATGCCATCCGGTCGAGTTCCCGATAAAAATCCGGATAAACAGGCTCAATGAATGTTCTCAAAAGGTTTAACCCTTCGAGAAGTTCAGGAGGCATCACAGCTCCAAAGCCCACGATCAAAAATGAGCCTCCTTTGAACAAAATAACCGAGTCTCCCTGTTTCGAGAGGGAAATCACTTTTTCAACCGTTTTTCCTTCGGCCTCCTCAAGAGAGGTCAATAACCCCGGACAGCTTCTTGCAAATTCATTTTTTTTCCGGTTAAGTCGCCATTTATCGTCTATTTGCATGATATCCTTCTGTTTCGAATCCTGTTCGGTTTTTTGCCAAATCGCCCCTCCAAGACCATATGTTTCAATCGTGGCGCTTCAGGGGTCTAAAGTTGTTCTTCCAGTCTTGGCATTGTGATACCAGCTTCGATGGCGAGTCAATCATCTGGGATTTTCCGGGAGCGGGATGAACTCCCAAAACGCCTTTTGTTGGTATAGAATGGATTTTCAGAAATCCTTGGAAATCAGGGTTGGACGAATGTCGGGATGTGAATCCGTTTTATTTTTCCCGGAGTTTTGGAGTCATTGGAGCCAATCGTATGAAAATCCGGCATATTGATCATGTGGCCATCCCTGTTTCGGATTTGGCCAGATCGATCCGGTGGTATCAGGACGTTCTGGGATTGACCCGGCGTTATGAGAAGGAATGGGGCGACTATCCGGCCATGATGTGTGCGGGAGAGACTTGTGTCGCGCTGATTCATCCGGCTGTGACACTTCCGCTTCCTCCATCGCCAGGATCCGATCCGGACCGTCATCTGGCATTCAATGTGGATCGCGAAGGTTTTGATGAGGCTGTGATGGAAATGGCCAAAAGGCAGATTCCCTTTACGACCGACGACCATGGCATTTCCCTCTCTATTTATTTTTTCGATCCCGATGGCCACTGGATCGAGATCACCACCTTTGATCTGCCGGTCGGGAGACAACGGGGCGATCGACCTCACCCGTTCTGAGAATTCCGGGTATGATGAGAAAGATGATCTTTAGACGGAAAGGATCACCTTGAGACACCTTGTGTTGACCATGTCCTGTCCGGATGCGTGCGGGATCATTTCGGCTGTCAGCGGATTTCTGGCAGATCACGGAGGCTGGATCGATGAAGCCAGCTATCATTCAGATCCTTCCACCCAATGGTTTTTCATGCGTCAGGCGATCAGGGCCGATAGTCTGGACTTTCCCCAGGACGCTTTTTCGGACCTCTTTTCCCCCATCGCCGACCGTTTTGGTATCAAGTGGCGCATTTGGGATACTGGCCAGAAAAAGCGTGTTGTGGTTCTTGCGAGCCGGGAAGATCACTGTGTCAACGAACTCATTCACCGGGCCTCCACCGGAGATGGGCCGTTCGAGATTGTCTCAATCCTTTCGAACCATGAAAACCTGCGATCATTTGTCGAGTGGAACCGGATTCCCTTTCATTACCTTCCGGTGGATTCCCAATCCCCACAGGACCACTTCTCTGAAATTGCACGTCTCTTTTTAGAGTACAAGGGAGATGTCATGGTCCTTGCGCGATATATGAGGATCCTCCCAGAATCCATCTGCACCCGGTTTTCAGGTCGCATCCTGAATATCCATCACAGCTTCCTCCCCTCATTTGCCGGGGCGAGCCCCTATCGTCAGGCTTTTTTGCGGGGCGTCAAACTGATAGGGGCCACCTGCCATTATGTGACGGCAGAGCTTGATGCCGGTCCCATCATCGAGCAGGACGTTATCCGGATCGATCATGGCGACTCTCCGGAAGAGATGGCCCGACTTGGCCGTGACATTGAAAAGCTGGTTCTGGCCAGGGGGCTCCGCTATCATGTCGAGGATCGGGTTTTGGTCCATGACAACCGGACCATCGTTTTTCATTAACGTTGGACACTTGCCCGCGCATTATTCTTCTTAGGCCACAGGCCAAGAGGGGGTCAAGCGGGCGATTTTGTTTTTCTTCTTCCCGCTTTTTCAGTTGTTCCTTGAGCTTCCACATAGCGACGGACCGTTTCCAGTGTCGCTCCGCCCACACTCCCCACATAGTAGGCCCGATGCCAGAAATACGGTTCCCGGTAGAACGGCTTGAGATGCTCCGAAAATCGGTTGCGAACACGCCTGGAAGAGGCCGTTTTCAGATTGTTGATCAGGGTGGAGATGTTGAGTGCCGGGTGGATCTCCGCCAGAAGATGCACATGATCCGCTTCCCCTCCGAATTCCAGCAAGGTGCATCGCCATTCCGCCAGAATCTCGCCGAAGGCGCCCTGCAAATATTCCAGAAGATCCGGAGCGAGCGTCTTGCGCCGATACTTTGTCACAAAGACAATGTGCAGCTTGAGAGAATAGACGGCATTGGATCTTGACTTGTTTGGTTGAGTTTCCATGTAAGCAAAGTTATCATGCTCCCATGCAGACCGGCAAGCGCCTTCGCGCCTATCCCACTCCCGCCCAGGAACAGATCCTGCTCCAATGGATCGGACACCAGCGGTTCATCTATAACGCCAAGGTATCGGAAGACCGGTATGACCGGGCCTTCGCCCAAAAAGCGGTCTCTCTTTCGGGAACGCCCGTTCCCATCGATCAGGAGTACGCCCGGTTCATCGGACCGGAAAACCGGCCTTCCCGGGCCGAGTTCGTCTGCCAGCGCTGCGGACTAAAAGACAATGCCGATCACAACGCCAGTCGAGTCATCGCCCGAAGGGGGATCCGGCTTCTTCTGGAAGGGAAGATCCAGAAGAAAGAGGTTCGGCGGTGCGGGATCGGGAAACAGAAACACCCAGGACAGGAACCGTCCGAAGTCAAAGCCTCCGGAGAGGACGATCAGACGCAAAGGTCCATGCGCCTTTGCGCATCCTCGGCGAAAGAGGAACGTCCGTTCGTGAGAGCGGAAATCCCCACTACAGCGTCAGCTTAGTGGCGGGAAAGTTCATCAGGTATTCCCAATCGACAGGAGAAAAGACCAATGTCTGAAATGATTCGCGCGACCTATGCCATCGCCTCAAACGACCTTCCCCGGGCAGCTGCCCTGATTGCGAGAGAAATGAGTGTCGGTGTGAAAAAAACCCGCTATGAGAACAGCAAGACGGGGGGATTCATGGCGACTGTGGATACGATCAAGAAGGTCGGATCACGGGGGATTATCACCATTGATGTGCCTTCCGCGAATATCAGCACCGTCTATGGCCTTCTCCTGTCGATTGCCGGAGAGATCAGCTGCCTCAAGATCCTGAAATCCATAGAGCTTCTGGATTTTGACCTGCCAAAGGCTCTGGCGGACCGTCTCCCGGGCCCGGCCTTTGGTTTGTCTGGAATCAAAAAGCGCAGGAGAAATCTTGACCGTCCGTTGTTTATCACGGTTATCAAGCCATCCCAGGGACTCACCCCGGAGGAGTACGCCCATATCGCCTATGAAAGCCTTGTTGGTGGAATGGATGCGATCAAAAGCGATGAGCTGCTTCAGGAGTCCGATAAAAACTGGACGGCCCGATTTGAGGCCGCTGTCGCTGCAGCAAGACGGGCGGAAAAAGAAACGGGTGAGCCCAAGAATGTGATGATGCATCCGGTAGACACCCCGATGAAGATGGTGGACCGATTTTCCCGGGGAGCGGATATGGGCTGTGATCTGGCCATGCTGTCTCCGGCGGCTTCCGGATTTCCCATGCTGGAGGAGCTTGCCCGGATGGAGCGCTTCCCGATCATGGCCCATATGGCCATGAGTGGGTGGCTTTGGCAGAAAAACGGAATGAGTGTCCGCGCATGGTCCAAATTCATGCGTCTTGCCGGGGCCGATATTGTGCTCTATCCCGCCCTCAAGGGAACGCTCAAGGCAACCCGTTCCGAGCTTTTGGAGGTCATGGATGCAGTGAAAACTCCCTTGGGAACCCGCAAGGAAAGCCTGATTGCGGTCGGCGGAGGTATGCATGCGGGTACCATGAAGGTCCACTATGATCTTTTTGGACCGGATTTTGCCTATCTGTGCGGTGGAGGGGTCTGTGGTCACCCCGACGGAGCCCGGGCGGGTGGAAAATCGATTCGTCAGGCATGGGATGCCATCAGCCAGGGGATACCGCTTTCCCGTTACAGAAAGGACCATCCCGAACTTGATGCTGCGCTGACCGCGTTTACCCGGTATGTCTAGGAATGTCCGAGGGTGTTTTGGGGGACATTGGTCCGTTTAGGAACAGGACAGCGACGAAAAGGATGACAGAAGCCTCATAGAATGTTCTGGTAACGGGCTCTTTCAAAAAGAGAATCGATAAAAAGGCCCCCAGAAAGGGAGAGATCGAAAACCAGGCGCCGGTTGCCGAAACACCTATGGCCCTGATGGAACGGATGAAGAGAATCAGGCTCAGACCATAGCCAAGTCCTCCTGTCAGCAGTGCTTCCCCCATGATGGATATCGTCATGGGGGGATGGGGAAGAAAGAGACCGAGTGGAAGCAGAAGGAAAGAAGAGCCCAATCCTTTCCAGAGGGTGATCGTGACAGGACTCCACCCGGATAAAAATCGGAGGAGGTTGCTGTCCAGCGCCCACAGGCCAGCCGCGAGAAAAAAGGGAATGGCACCGGAAAATCCGTGGCTCCCTTCGCTATCGGAGGCAATCGCGCATCCAGCGGCTCCCAGAATGGCCCCAATGGAGAGTCTCATGTTCAGGGGTTCTCGAAAAATAAGCCAGGCCAGCAGAACGGTCACAATGCCTTCGGCATTCATCAGGAGACTTCCCAGTGATGCCGGATAATGCTTGAGTCCCCAGATCAAAAGGATGGGAGCGGCTCCGCCTCCGATCAGGACAGATAAAATGGCAATTCCGATCTCTTTTTGTTTTGGTTTTTCCGGCAATAAAAGCTTTCTCCACCCCCCCGCCCCGTTCTCCCGTGGGGTCGAAAGGATCGAGGGGATAATGCCAAAAATGGAACCAAGGTAAAACAGGCCGCAAAGGAGAAAGGGTGTCTGTTCCGAAGACAGCACCTTGGCCGGAGGGGTGGAAAGGGCAAAAAGAAATGATGCCATGATGGCCCATCGGACCTGGCGTCTGGCCATGATGGGTTCTGGGGGAATGGTACTGTCCGGCAATGGCACCTTTTGTTTCCTATCGTCAGTCTTTGATCTTTTTCTTCAATTTGCCACCCATCGTTTCATGAAGACAAAAAAGAAGCAAATTCCTGTTGTTGTTCCAATTCTTTTTTTTCCATGAACCGTCCGGATTTTTTACACCTGATAAATGGATTGACGTTTTTCTTTACACATTATTGACCAAAAAGTCATGGAGGAAATCCATCCGTTCCCCCTTTCAGGGTCAGGGGTTAGGGATATTCTGAATAAACTCTCTCTATCTATAAAATGGTATGAAAATTGCTATAAATTCCCAAATCATTCAGATGATTGGTCGTCGATGATTCGTTCGGGCTATCGGAAGTAACGGCTTTTGGCTTTTTATGGACCGGAAAAAGACCCTTTAACCTTATCGGAAACGATTGATGATGACGGTTCAGGACCGGCTAGTCCGCATAGAAAAAAGTTTGTCCCTTTCCGGATGGATTTCTCCGGGGGATGTCCGATTCCTTCTCGATGCGGTGGCGGACCTGAGAGAAAACATTTCTCCTTCCAAGTTGCTTCTTCCCTCTCTGCCCCCCAGTCAACCTCCTGAAACGTTCGACCTTCCTTCTCCCGAATGGTTTATTTCCGAAGATTCCAATGACTCCGAAGGGAAAAGATGGCATGTCAACCAGAGTGTCGAACGGATCTACCAGGCTCTTGACGGGGGGGAGTTCCATCTCTATTACCAGCCCAAGGTGAATATGCGACTTGGGAAGGTTGTGGGGCTTGAAGCGCTTATTCGCTGGGAACATCCCGAATTTGGTCTGATTCCGCCTCTTTCCTTTCTCCCGCAAATTGAAGAAAGTTCCCTGATCATCGATATCGGAGAGTGGGTCCTCGACAAAGCCCTTCATCAGATCGACCAATGGCAGCAGATGGGGCAACTGATTCCCGTGAGCATCAACCTGTCAGTCAATCACCTGACACATCGAGCATTCCTGATCCGTCTCAAAGACGCCCTTTCCCGCTATCCCGATCTTCCCCCTCATCTGATCGATATCGAGATTGTCGAGTCCGTCGCCATCGGAGACTTGAAAGCCATGTCCCAGTTGATGGTCGAATGCCAGCAAATGGGAGTGACCTTTTCCATCGATGATTTTGGAACAGGCTATTCCTCCCTTCGCTATCTCAAGAGACTTCCCAGCAACACCTTGAAGATCGACCAGTCCTTTGTCCTTGGCCTCCTTCATGACTCGGGAGACATGGAGCTGATCAAGGCGGTCATCGCCCTGGCCCAGGTCTTTCATCGGTCGGTGATCGCGGAAGGGGTTGAGTCTCCGGAAGCGGGCGTCGTACTGATGTGGCTGGGCTGTGATCTTGCCCAGGGGTTCTGCATTTCCCGGGCTCTTCCGGGAGAGGAGGTCATGGATTGGGTAGGAAACTACAAGCCGGATCCTTCATGGGCCCTCTGGTCCGGGGTCAAGTTCGACCTCACCGATGTTCCTCTTCTTCTGGCCCAGTATGACCATTCCGTCTGGGTTTCCCGTATCATTGATCAAATCCAGCACTCCCAGTCAGGGCTTTATGCGATCGGTATGGAGGACTATGCCATATGCCGGTTCGGACGATGGTATTCCGAAGACGGCCGGATCAAGTATGGAGACTTCGAGGGATTTGTCGAGATCGGCAAACTGCATGAGGAAATGCATCTTGTTGCAGAAAAGGCCCTTGTTTTCCTGAATTCCGGAAGGTGGGATGAAGCCACTCTCTATGGGGAGAAGCTTGTGGCCCTGAAGGAAACCCTTTTTTCAGGACTTGCAAATATCCTGAGCGCCATTCGCCTGTCTCACGCTTAGCCGCCGACCGCTGTCAACAGTCCCCTGATCAGGTCCAGAGGCTCCGGTGGACAACCCGGAATATGAAGATCGACCGGAATGACCTCCGAGACGCCACCAGCCAAAGCATAGCTTCCCTTGAATATTCCACAGTCATATCCGCAATCTCCCACCGAAACAACGAGTTTCGGGGACGGCATTGCGTCAAAAGTGTCGAGGAGAGCTTGCCTCATATGAAGGGAGACAGGGCCTGTGACAAGGAGAAGGTCTGCATGCCGAGGAGAGGCGACAAATTTGAATCCCAGATGCTCAAGCATGAAATAGGGACTATTCAGCATTCCGATTTCGATCTCACACCCATTACAGGAGCCTGCATCGAGGTGGCGGATGGAAAGGCTGTGTCCAAATCGCCCGAATCCCCGTTCCAACAGCTTCTTTGAAAGATCTCTCAACTCCTCCTGAATTTCGGGCGTTTTTTGGGTGACTATGCCGGTTTTGAGGATCCTGAGAAGAATATGATGCACGTATGCTCCATCTGAACGGCTATCCTGACACTCCTACAGGTCGTGGCCCGAATAGCTTGGGTTGAATGATTTATTGATCAGGGGGAAATCGGCCACAAGGTTTCCGGGTATGGCCATCTCAAGTGCCGGCCAAAGGATCCAGGAAGGGTCATGGAAGTGGCTGGCCATGACAATGTTCCCGCCCCCAAGTCTTGACCAGCAGAGAATCTCGCCACGCCAACCCTCGACTGCACTGATTCCTTCCCGTCCCTTCACTCCGCTGGGAGGCTCTGTAAAGATTTCACCTCCGGGCAACTTCAGAAGAATTTCCCTGACGAGCCTCAATGACTCCCTGACTTCAAAAAACCGGACCGCCACCCGTGCCCGGACATCTCCTCCGGTTTCAAGCGCCGGAGTGAAGTCCATTTCGTCATAAGGAGGCAATTTCCAGAGGCTTCTCAAGTCCGATGGCTGACCGCTCGCCCTTCCGCAAACACCACAAAGACCCATTTTTTCTGCGATATCAGGAAGAAGGATCCCTGTTCCAAAAAATCGGTCCTGAAGCCCCCCGTGTTCATCGAAGATCGTCTGGAGAATTTCGATTTCCCGAAGAATCCGCGCAGCTTCTTCGGACATTGCGAGAATGGCCTCAGGGGCAAGGTCTTTGACGACCCCACCGGGAAGAACAAGATCCATAAGAAGTCGATGGCCAAACAGGGTTTTGTTCTGTCTCAGGAAATCCTCTTTCAGGATCAGAAACTGGGAAAGACCAAAAGAAAGCCCGGCATCATTGGCCAATGCTCCAAGATCGCCGAGATGATTTGCGATTCTCTCCCGCTCAAGGAGCAACCCTCTCAAAAATTGGCCTCTTTTGGGGATTTCCATCCCGATAGCCGCTTCTACAGACAATGAATACGCCAGAGAGTGGCCCACTGTTGTATCTCCGGAGACCCTCCCGGCAAGCTTGACCCCCTTCGTCCAGGGAAGGTCCCGGGAAAGACCGTCGATCCCCTTGTGGGTATACCCCAGACGTTCTTCCATTCGAAGCACCTTTTCTCCCACCACCTGAAAACGGAAATGGCCGGGTTCGATCATTCCGGCATGAACAGGACCGACCGGGATTTCGTGAACCCCTTCTCCTTCCACCCTGACAAATGGGTAATCCCCCTTTTCCGGATGCTCCGGAAGATCCCTCCCTGTCAAAGGAGCCTTCTCCCAGTATCCATGGTCCAGCCATCGGCGTCCGTCGTGGTTGTCGGGAACAGAAATCCCCCAAAGATCCTGTATGGCCCGTTCCATCCTGGATGCGCCCGGGAAAAATGGGGCGATCGACGGGATGTGATTGACCTCTGGTGGAAGGGATAACCGGCCAACCATGAGTTTATTGCCGTTGAAGTAAGAGGAGAAGACGAGGGAGAGATCTTCGCCGACAAATACCCAGACCGAGAGGAGACGAGCTTTTGAGAGATGCATGTTTTGTGCAAGCCGGACATACCCTTCACTGTCTACGTCCTCTACTTCGATGAAGGAATCTTTGGGAAAATCGGTTTCTTGTTCCACAGGAATTCTCCTAGCCAATGAAGCGCGAGGCGTTTTGGTACCAGTGAGCGAGAAATGGCGGAATAAAGATTCCCAGGACAAGAACGAGGGCCAGATGGAGAAAGACCGGAAAAAGAGCCGGCGGGTGGGAAAGATTTTCTTTGACCCCTTCCCCAAGGACCATATTTCCAACCCGGAAAAAAATGACTCCGAACGCGACAGCAAGACATAAAAGAAGGATGGGGGTTGTCCAGGGAACCTGTTTCATGGCAACGGTCAGGACAATGAATTCACTGGCGAAGACTCCAAAAGGAGGCATGCCAAGAATGGCAAAGCTTCCGAGCAGAAGACCCCAGCCGAGCCTGGGCATTCTTTTGAGGAGGCCTTGGATCTGGGACATCTGCTGGGTTCCATTGATCTGGGTTGCATGGCCCACGGAAAAAAAGATGGAGGATTTTGTCAGGCTGTGGACGGTCATATGCAAAAGTGCGGCGAATGTTGCCAGTGCTCCCCCCAATCCAAAAGCAAATGTTGCAATCCCCATGTGTTCGATGGAGGAGTATGCAAACAGTCTTTTGACATCCTTCCTTCTGAGCATGGAGAAAACAGCGACAAGCATGCTCAGAAGTCCAAATCCCATCATCATCTCACTTGCAAGATTGGTATGGAGGGCTCCGTCAACCAGGACCTTGCAACGGACAAGAGCATACAATGCGACATTTAAAAGAAGTCCCGACAACACCGCCGATATTGGTGTCGGGCCTTCCGCATGGGCATCGGGAAGCCAGTTGTGAAGCGGAGCGAGGCCTACCTTGGTTCCATATCCCACCAGGAGAAAGACAAAAGCGATCTTCAGGACAGTGGGCTCAAGCTGGAATCGTATCTGGAAAAGATGCGTCCAGAGAAGGGCGCCTCCTCCTGGGCCCAGGATCTTTTCCGCTGCAAAATATAAAAGGATCGTCCCAAAAAGCGCTTGGGAAATTCCGACACCGCACAGGATGAAGTATTTCCATGCGGCTTCGATACTGGCCCGGGTCCGGTAGAGGCTGACGAGGAGAACCGTTGCCAGAGTCGCTCCCTCGATTGAGACCCATAGGATCCCGAGGTTGTTGCTGAAAAGAGCCAATAGCATTGTAAAGAGAAAGATCTGGTACGCGCTGTGGTAAAGCCTCAGGATCTTGGGTGTGACCTTGCCTTTTTTTTCCTCGATTTTCATGTAGGGTCCAGAAAAGATCGCTGTTGTCAGCCCTACGAAAGCGGTCAGGGAAATCAGGAAAATATTGAAAGAATCGACATAGAACGTTTCCCTGAAAACCAGGATGGGTCCCGATTCCAGAACTTTTTTGGCAAGCAGCAGGGAGTCGATGAATGTGAGGAGAGTCATTCCGGCATTCAGGAGATAAGCCCAGGGCTTGTGACCCATAAGGGCCAAAAGAACAGATGCGATGAGTGGTATTGCGAGAACGGAGAAAACCAGCATTAGCCCTCCTCTTCCCTGAGCTTTTCAAAATATTTGAGATCAAGACTTTCGAATGTCTCGCGTATCTGGAAAAAGAAGATGCCAAAAATAATCGCGCCGATCAGAACGTCAAGAGCAATCGCCAGTTCAACCACCATGGGCATGCCATAGGTGGCATTGGTGGCGGAAAAAAGAAGTCCATTTTCCATGGAGAGAAAGCCGATGATCTGGGTCATGGCTTTTTTCCGGGTGATCATCACCAGAAAGGACAATAGAACGCAGGCAAGGCCAACCCCGATGAGACTTCGGGTGACGGTGCTTGCCGCTTGCAGGATAGGTTCCGCCAGGGAAAAGGAAAAAACCACCACTCCGATGCCGATGATCATGGTCACGGGGACATTGACCAGTGTTTCGATATCTCCACCAATATTCAGTCGTCTAGAAAGGTCCCGGAGGATCCATGGAAGCAGGATGACCTTCAGTGCCAAAGTAAACAAGGCGGAATAGTAGAGATTGGATTCTCCGGATAAAAACGCCACCAGAAAAATGCTCATGGAAAGAAAAAATCCCTGGAAGGCAAAAAGGCGGATCAGGGAAAGGGTTCTCCTCGATGCAAGCATTGCAAAGGCGACAAGAAGAATGAAGGCTCCGAGAAGATTGACCATTTCAATCCCGAAGGGAGATTCATGGGCAAGTGACATTCATACCTCCAGGATGAAGTGGGATAAAAACGCGATCACGGCCAAAAGGTAGGCTGCGGCCAGAAATTCTGGCGCCCGGAAAAGCCGGAGTTTGGCAAGCGTTGACTCCAGAATGGCCAACAATGGAGCCAGAATGGAAAGCTTGAGAATAAGATAGGCGAATCCTGCCAATAAACCCTGGAAGGATGCTCCATGGGAGATACCCCATGGAAGAAAGAATGAAATGATGATCGAAAAGTAGACCAGAAGCTTGATGGAACTTCCCCATTCCATCAATGCGAGATGTCGCCCGGAATATTCCAGGAGCATTGCCTCATGGATCATGGTGAGTTCGAGGTGTGTGGAGGGATTGTCGATGGGAAGTCTTGAGTTTTCAGCCAGAATGATGAGGAAAAAGGATGTCGTGGCAAAAACGAGGCTGGGGTAAAGGGTAAAATGTCGGCTTCCAAGTGTTTCAGCAATGGTGGAAAGGGAGGTGGACCTTGAAATCAGCGATGCCGTGAACAGGATCATCATTGTGGCCGGTTCGGCCAGAAAAGCGATCATCATCTCCCGTCTGGCTCCCAGGTCGCCAAAGGGTGTTCCGATATCCATGGCGGACAGGGCCAGTATCGAAGCCGCATGGAAATAC
>JAKBTA010000033.1 GCA_021844645.1 Nitrospirota bacterium | reverse complement strand
GCTTTTTCCAATCTGTGATTTGCTCCAAAAAAACGGCCGAATTTATTCATCTTCAGACTTACCTCCTGAGAAAACTCAATATGGATCACTCGATCCCCGGTTATTCCCACTCTATTGTGGGGAACCGGAGCCTATCCTATCAACACGATTCGGAGTAGTCAAGAGAAAATCGCCAGAAATATCAAGTTTTCGTCACATTTTTTTGTAACGCAAATCACAGATTGGAAAAAGCCCCTGACCGGGCCTCACAACATGGGGCATCCCTTTTGAGAGATCAATGACCGGCGAAATTCTTGAAGCGTCCTTTTCATTCGAAAAAACAATCCCGTCAAGCTCCGGAAAGACATCCTGGATCTCCTGCATGGAAACAAGCGGAGGAGATCCGGAAATATTGAGACTGGTGCCGGTAACAGGCGTTTTAAGAAATGAAAGAAAGGAGCGGAGAAGAGGATCCCCGGGAATGCGAAAAGCGACTCCCCCGAAACGACTCATTCCAAGAGAAACGGCCAGCGGCTTGGCGGGAAGGATCAATGTCAGAAATGCCGGCCATGCATCGATCCAGACGTGAGAGCTGACAGAGGAAGGAAGAAAAGCGAACGGACGGATCCCGGAGAGACTTCCTGCCATGTAAAGAAATGGTTTGGCCGATGGCCGCCTCTTGATCTGGTGAAGGGACGACCTTGCCGGAGTCTGGCCATTTCGGGAAACGGCCAGCGGCGATTGGGCCATGCACCATGAATACTCAAGAGGGAGAGCCAGAACCCCTCCCCCATGGATCGCCTCCCGGATCCTTCCCCAGCCGGAGCGCTCCGACAATGGAGGAAAAACAGGGATGCTCACCGATGTTCAAGACTTTCCGAAAGGGCGATATCCGTCCGGAAACGTCCTCCGGGAAGATGCAGAAGACCCATGGCCGAATAGGCCAGTTGGCGGGCCGCGGAGAGAGTGTCCCCTTCTGCCGAGACAGTCAGGACCCGGCCCCCCGACGAAACAAGATCCGTTTTCCCTCCGCCTGGAGAAATGGCAATCCCGGCGGAATAGAGCGTCACACCATCGAGCGCTCTGACTTTGTCTATCCCAAGGATCTTCCCTCCGGTCACAGGTTTCTCCGGATAGCCGGGAGAGGCAAGAACAACCCCGACCGTCGGCTTGCCCTTGAAATCATGTCCAGAAGGCAAAGATCCTTTGGCAAGTCCCTCCATCAGTTCCGAAAAAGAGTCCCCGACCTGCGGGACAAGCACCTGGGCTTCGGGATCTCCGAAGCGGGCGTTAAATTCGAGGACCATGATCCCGGAGGGTGTTTTCATCAACCCTGCATATAAAAACCCCCTGAAGGGCGTTCCGTTTTTTCTAAGACCCCACAGACAGCGTTCGATCACCGTACGGGCAGACTCATCGTCTTTGGCGGTCCATCCGGGAACTGGCGTCAGCGCCCCCATTCCCCCGGTGTTCGGGCCGGTATCTCCATCGCCGATCCTTTTAAAATCGCGAGCCGTCGGGAAAGGAAGGAATCGCTCCCCGTCCGTCATGACAATATAGGAAACTTCGGGACCGGAGAGTCCCTTTTCTGCATAGATCCTGCCGGTGGTGGGCTTTTTCCCTTCCCGGTCAAAATAGCGATCCAGAACTTCCTTCAGGTCATCTTCCGTTTTCATGACCCAGACACCTTTCCCCTGAGCCAGGCCGTCCTCTTTCAGAACAAGGGGATAGCCCCATTTCCTGACCAGGGTCCGGATCTCGTCGACGGTTGTCACCTCCGAAAACTCGGCGGTCGGAATCCCGGACTGCCTCATGATTTCCTTGGCAAAAAGCTTGGACCCTTCTATGCGGGCGGCTTCGGCGGTCGGCCCAACGACCGGGACAGAGCGTGCCTGAAGACAGTCCACAAGGCCGGCGACCAGAGGTTTTTCTGGCCCGACAATCACCACGTCCGGTTTTTGTGCGGCAATCCGCTCCGAAGCCTCTTTGGGGTCATCCGGAAAGGACTCCAGAAAGTGCAAGCCCCCATCGTCCATGCCGGGATTTCCGGGAGAGACGAGGACCTCTGCCACCGGAGAAAGGGAAAGGGCATGGGAGAGGGCATGTTCCCGACCGCCCTGACCGACAACAATAAATTTTTTTCTGGATCCTTTTGGCATAGTATGGCTCATCCTCATGGCGGGAAGATCCCCGCCGTCGATATCTCAACAGCGGGGAATCCTCCCAAAGATCGGGGGTAAGAGATCAGTGGCGGAAGTGGCGCATCCCGGTCAGGATCATGAACATCCCGTGGTCCTTGACCGCCTGAAAAACCTCTGCGTCACGGATCGACCCGCCCGGCTGGATAATTCCTGCGACACCGAGCTTCGCTGCCTCATCAATTCCGTCGCGGAAAGGAAAGAAGGCATCGGAGGCCAGAATGGTTCCCGGGGTGCTTCGTGTCGCCTTCATTCCGGAAAGTCGGACAGAGTCGACACGACTCATCTGGCCGGCACCAATGCCGATCGTCATCCGGTCCCTGACGAGGATAATCGCATTCGACTTCACATGCTTGGAAACCGCGAAGGCAAAAAGAGCATCGGCCACTTGTGCCTGGGTCGGCTTGACGTCTCCTTCGAACTTCAGCTCGGACAACGGAGGCGCAACCTGCGTATCCGGCGTCTGAACGAGAAACGCTCCGTCGATATTGCGAAGATCCAGTCCCCGTCCCTCCTCAGATCCTTTCTTGAGGACAAGCAGACGGATATCCTTCTTTTTTGTCAGGATTTCCAGAGCGTCCCCTGTAAATTCCGGAGCAATCACCACCTCAAGGAAAATCTTTGACATCTCAAGTGCCGTTTCCCGGTCCAGAGGGCGATTGACGGCGACAACACCGCCGAATGAGGAGACGGGATCGGTATCCCTTGCCTGCACATAAGCCGACAGAAGCGTGTCCCCGAGAGAGACGCCGCAGGGGTTGTTATGCTTTACGATGACCACGGACGGATCAGAGAACTCCGAGACGAGCGACCAGGCCGCCTGGGCATCGAGAAAATTGTTGTAGGAGAGTTCTTTTCCATGGAGCTTTGTCGCATTGGCAAATCCTGTCTTCACGCCGGACGGAGCATAAAGAGCCGCCGACTGGTGTGGATTTTCTCCGTAGCGAAGCCCCTGGATTTTAGTCAGGGACAACGAAATCGTCTCAGGCAGTTCCGAAGAAGAGGTGGAGCCATCGCCTCCCGCAAGCAGCCCTTCAAAATACAGGGCGATTCTCCGGTCATATTCTCCTGTGGTCGCAAAAGCCTTCTGGGCGAGTCCCCGCCGGACATCCATCCCGATTTCGGTCTCTTGTTCAAGAAGGGAAAGAATCCTTGAATAATCGGACGGATCGGTCAAAACCAGAACAGACTCATGGTTCTTGGAAGCGGAGCGGATCATGGAGGGGCCTCCGATATCGATCTGTTCGATGGCTTCTTCCGGCGTCACTCCGGGTTTTTCAATCGTTTTGGCAAAAGGGTAAAGGTTGACGACGACCATGTCGATCGGACGGATCCCATGCTTCTCCATGGCCGATACGTGCTCCGGATTGTTCCGAAGCCCGAGAAGTCCCCCGTGAATGGCCGGGTGAAGGGTCTTGACCCGGCCGTCCATCATCTCGGGGAAATGCGTTACGGAAGACACATCGGTCACTTCAATGCCGTTCTCCCGCAAATGTTTGGCCGTTCCTCCCGTTGACAGGATTTCCATGCCGAGGCCTTTAAGTCCCCTTGCAAAGGGGACGATCTCCGTCTTGTCAGAAACACTGATAAGGGCCCGTTTATTTTTCCAGCTGACTGTCTGCATCGGTCGATGACTCCTTAGGATGAATTGATGTTGTAAAAAGACGTCTTCCCCTTTCAGGAAGCGGACTTTTTCGCTTCCAAGGGGTTTTTGAAAGAGGGGATCAGGTAGAGATCCACTTCCAGAATCGGAAGATTCGATATCGCTCCCCTTCTTGGAATATGAAGGGTCTTCAGATAGACAGGGTCTCCCCACTTTCCCGAAAGCTCCTCAAAAAAAGTGGCCATGTGGCCCATTCTGGACCAGAAGAACGGGTTTTCCCGCAAGCGCCCCAGCCTCTTTGGCCGTGATTTCCGTCGTTCTGAAATGACGGACAGGATGAATCTGGTAGACGGGAGTGCGGCCATATTCCAGGAATTTCAGCTCCCCTGTGTTCGTATAGCCATCCGAAACCCATCCTGCCGGTTTTTCTCCAGGAGGAAGCGTGCGGACAACGTCCCTGATCTCATGATCGAGCATCCTGAATCCATGGAGACGCCCTGTCGGATCTCTCTGCGGATTCAGGGGAATCACAGGAATCAAGGCCTGGACCGTCACAACCCCCACCATGAAACAGCCCAGCCCAATGGAAAAAACAACCGTTTTCCGGAGACGGTCCGAGCCTTCAAGCCATCGTGGGATCAGGGCGCCCAGAATGACAAAGGCCCCAAGATACCCCTCCACGGCCCAATTCGCCTCCACTTTTCCATGAAGGGCCGAATAGCCGAAAAAGAAGAGGACCGGATAGGAAATCAGCCAAAGATACAGCTCCGGATCAGGAATTCTCCCTGAAACCCATCGGACAAATCCCCGAAACCCTGCCACCACGACCATCAGAAAAATTCCCGGAGTGAGCATCAGAAGCTGTCCGCCCAGATAGTCCGGAACCGTTTGCCAGGCAGGGGCCTGGTGAAGTCCCATCCCGTGGTGCCACTGAAAGAGATACGAGGCCCAACCGTGGTTCTTGTTCCAGATGACATCCGGCAAAAAGACAAGAAAGGCGACCCCGACAGACAGGAGCACAATGGGGGAAAAAAGCCACTTTCGCCGTTCGGGAAGCAGGATCAGGTAAAGACCGATTTCCGGAAGGAGAAGGATCATCGGATATTTTGCCAAAAGGCCCAGGCCAAAGAGAAGTCCCGAAAAAAGGATATAGCCTTTTCTGTTTTCTGTAATGCCCTTGTAAAAGACCAGAGCCGCCCAGAAGTAGAGAACGACCTCGGGAGTATCCGGAGTCATCAGGAACCCGCCTGCGGAAAACAGGATCGTCACATTGATGAGCACCACCGACCAGAGACCTGCCCAACGGTCCCGCAAGAGGGTCTTGCCTCCCCAGTACATCATGAAAGAGAGCAGGAGCGTTGAAATGAGGGGGAAAAATCGGATCGCAAAAACATTGTTCCCGAACAGGTCGGTGCATCCCCGTATGATCCAGGCGATCAGGGGAGGATGGTCGAAATATCCCCCCTGGGGGGATAGCGACCATGTCCAGTAATAGGCTTCATCGGGCGCCAGCCCTGTCCCGAGGGAAAGCGCCAGGTGCAGAAGGAGGCTTCCCAATGTCACCGAAATAGCGATACGGCCTGGATGCCGGTTGAAAAATTCCTTCAATGAATTGCGCCTTTGCGATATCTCCTGCGAAAATGCAGAAGTCTTAAAAGACTGTCTCTCAGAATCTTTCCGTTGAGCGTCGACACACCCAGGATCCGGTCCGTAAAAGTAATCGGAACCTCTGAAAAAGAATAGCCTTTCTGGTTCAATACCATCAATATCTCCTGAAGAACGGAAGGTCCCCTGCTTTCAAGACTTTCCCAGGGAACAGCAGCGAGAGCCTTGCGCGAAAAGATCCGGAACCCGGAGGTGATGTCACGATAGGGAAGATCCAGAACAGCCCTGGCATATATGTTGGCAAAAGTCGTCAGCCATACCCTGGACATCGGCCTTCCGACCTGCCTCCCCCCCGGAACAAGCCTCGACCCGATCGCCCCGTCCGACAGTGCCGCCCCTTCGAGAAGGACGGAAAGATCTTCCGGAGAATGGGAACCGTCGGCATCCATTTCTCCGATCAGGGGAAAGCCGAGCTGAACGGCCGTTACCATCGCCTCGATCCCCGCAGGTCCCCGGCCCCGGTCCTTGAGTCTCTCCAGAAGGTAGACCGGCTCGTTTTTCTCCAGGATATAGTTCTCGACAATCCGGGATGTTCCGTCGGGCGAATTGTCGTCGGCGACCATGACCGCTCCACCGTTTTTAAGGGCCAGGACCCGTTCAATCATCGAAATGATGTTCATGCTTTCGTTGTAGGTCGGAATGATCATGACATAGCGCATCTCCCCCGGATTGTATCCTTTGGGGGAGACCAGCCTCGATCCGGACTTTTCCGACAGCCTTGACAAGAGCCCGGACAAATCAGTGTCCGGCAGTTTTTTCGGGACCGATTTTTCTCCCGTCATAAAAGCTTTCCGATCAGCTGGCGTCTTTCGGTCGGCGGCAGCTCCCATTGACGAAGGATCGAAGCCAGGACCGTTTCCGGACGGATCAGTTCCATGCAGGACGGATGGATATCGCATGACCTTTTGTAGCACGGAGAACACTCAATTGGTGTAATGATCTTTTCCCCCCTTCCGAACATTTCGATTTCAGTTGGCTGTGTCGAACCGAAAAGGCTGACGACCCGGGCACCGACAGAAAGACCGACGTGCATCCCCAGAGTGTCTCCGGTCAGGACAACATGACACAGGGAAACAAGTGCCGCAAAAACGCCCAGAGAGTGGCCTGTGCCGACATCCTTGATGAAAGGACCTTCAAATCGGCGATGAAGCTCGGAGATCCGGTCCGACTCCCGGTCCCCTCCCAGAAGAAGAACCGTGATCCCCTTCTTTTCAAGTTCCTGAAGAAGGGCGACATATCCCAGGAGCGTCCAGTCCTTGTTTACAAAAACGCCGCCGGCCCCCGTATTGATACCCAAGACCTTTTGTCCCGGAGCAAGTCCCGATCCCAGGAAAAGGCAGCGGGCCTTTTCCCGATCCTCTTCCTTCAGGTCCAGTTGATAATCGTCAATCGCAGGGTCGTAGGGAATATTGACGGCTTCAGCCAAAAGATCGGGGTAGGTTCGGCGATTATGGTGAAACTTCAGATCGTTATCCAGACCGAGACGATAATAATAAGCCATTTCGCCATTGAGTGGGTAGACCGATCCGCAACCATCCACCCCCATGCCCCGCTTGTCTTTCGATCTGGCAAGCATGGCAAGCGCGGCCACTTCGGGTTCCTTGTCCAGAGAAAGGACAAGATCAAACTCTTCGACCGACAATCGGGCAATCACCTCTACCGAATAAGGCCAGACCCTGTCGACAATCGATTTGGGAACCAGAGGAACTGCAGACGGAGCTGTAATCCATGTCAGATGGCTGTCGGGGTACTTCCTCTTGATTCCGCCCAGAAGAATCGTTGTTCTCAAAACATCGCCAAGCGCCCCTGTCTTGATGATCAGGATCCTTGTCCCCTGGGGGAAGTAATCGGGACATCCCCTGCACTCCCGATTAAACTTGCACGGCCGGTCTCCGATGTAGTGGCGGCAGTCGAGGGCCACCTCAACAGAACTGTCCGGTCCTTTTCCAAAAACGGAAAGCTTCATCAAGCGCTGCTCCTTTTCTCATTGGCGAAACCTTTGGGAGTGGCAACCCAACGGGCAGGGCTCCCAAAGGATTCAGGAATTATCTTTTTTTGGGCCAGGGATCCTTTAAAAATCGCGTCATCCGATAAATATAAAAAACTCTTGCCAGACGTCCGTTTCGGTAGATCCTGAACGAAGGCATCGGCGTGATCGACGCGAATGTTCCCGCAGGAAAATAAGTCCTTGGATCTCTGGGGTATTTGTCCGTTGCAACATAAATAGCATCCATCCCGATAAATTTCTGGGGAGGATTCCAGAAATCGAACTGGTTCGGATTGGGAGAAAGGCAGAGTGTCCTGTCAGGAGCATTCTCATAAAAAGCCAACTCGTCCGCCGTGTTGAAATGCTCGGAAATAAAGATCACATTCTTGCGACCATCAGTCCCCAGAATACCATCAAGATTTTTGGCCAGTCGCCGAAACCCGAAGAGGTCGTTGGTAATATCCACCCAGGGAGGAACGGGCTTCCAGGAAGTGGACAGGGCCAACGGGTGGGTCGTCAGGCGAAGGGCTGGGGCTTCTTTCGGGAGAGGGATCAGGGCAAAGACAACCTGGATGGGAGCCAGGAGCGTCAAAAACGCCCCCAGCCCCATCCCCGCCTTATACCAGAAGATCACCCGGGAAGAAGCACCCTCATGACGCCACAGAGCAAGAGCCAGAATAGCTACAAGATACCCTAAAGCCGGCCAATGGGGCAAAATGGGGTGAACGATGCCTATCGCATTAAAAAAAAGGATGGGAACAACGGCAAAAAGAAAAACGATCCGCCACCTAAGCCTCTCAAGCGACAGGGGGGCCTCCTTGATCTTCCGGTAAAGAACGACAAGGGAAAGAATCAGGAGAACCCACAGGACAGGAGAAAGATAGCCGGCCTGACCGAAGATCATCTGGTAATAGCGGACAAAATTGAAACCCGAATGCCCAAGTCCATGGGTGAGCTGAAAGAGAAAGGAGGCCCCTCCATGGAGACTGTTCCAGTAAAAGATCGGCCAGGAGACCAGAAGTCCCAGAAAAAGCGAAACCCATGGGCCGGAAGTCAAGAGAACTCTTTTGAGAGTCGGATCGAGAAACAGGATCAGAAAAGTCACAACCGGCAAAAGCACCGCATTATACTTTGACAGCAACCCGAACCCGAACAGAAGACCCAGGAGCAACCAGTTTACCAGAATCGATGATCTGGAAATCGCCAGCCGGGAATCCGGGGAGCGAATCCTAGCCGCAAGCCCCGGGAAAAAAGTGATCACAACATAAAGGTACAAAAGCCAGAAAACCGACAGCGGATCATCAGGGATCATCAAGGTCGATCCCAGAATACCGAAAAGCGGAATCACGTTCAAAAGGATGATCGAGGAACGGACGACACGCCTGTCTTTGGTCAGAGAGAAGGCGATCAGCGTAAAAAGAATCGATGAGAGAAAGAAACAGACCGGTGCGAAAAAACGGACGGCAAACTCGTTATGGCCAAAAACGGCCATTGCCCCCCGGATCAGAAGGCCGATCATGAGGGGATGATCAAAAAAGCTGAAGTCGGGATGGGCCGCATACATGTAGTAGTGGGCTTCATCGTTTCCGAGATCGAATCGTCCGATTAAAAGCATCCGGAAAACAAAAGGAACCAGAATCCAGAAGAGAATCACCCGGTCCGAAAAAATTCCCCGAAAGCCACCTGAAGCAGGTTTTCTGTGGTCAGGATCCAAAAGATGAATCCGTTTCTACCCGACTGGGGAAAGGAAGGAAAAACGCTCGGCAAGCCTCAGGGCAGCCCAGGAAACGCCCAGCCCCAAAAGAGTCCCGATTGCTGCGCCGCCGATCACATCAAGTGGATAGTGAACCCCGATATAGACTCGGGAATAGCAAACTGCCGCCGCAAACAAATAAGCCGGCACGGCCGCTTTTGGGTAAATCCGGGAGAGAATCGTGGCTGCACAAAAAATATTGACCGCATGGGACGAGGGGAAAGACCAGGAATCGGAGCAGCCCTTCAACAAATGATCCGAAACGATCCCGTGGCAGGGACGGGGCCTGGCCACCAGGCTCTTGATCCCGAAACTCGACAGGGGATCGCTGATCCCCACTCCCGCAAGAAGGGAGGCAACCAGGAGACGGCCTCTGTTGCCGCATGTGGTGAGCAAAAAAAGAGCCGCGACAACCGCCGCCAGACCGAAGTTTTCCGGAACGGTGATAAAGACCATGAGGGAGTTGAGCCATTGGGGATGCGGTCCGAAGAGGACACTGTTGTAAATCGCACGGTCTTCGGAAAGGAGGGATTCGATCACTCCGTACCGTCCTCTTTCCGGTTGAACGACTGATTTTTCCTAAGATGAAGCTCTTCTCTAAGGTCGGAAATAATGCGCTCGAGGGACTCGATCCGTTCAAGATAGGGATCGGGCATGTCCTGGTGGTTCAAAAAGTCTTCGGGATAACCGATATCCTTGGATCTGACCACGCGGCCCGGGATGCCGACAACGGTGCAGTTTGAGGGAACAGAACGCAGGACAACCGCATTGGATCCGACACGAACACCGTCACCAATCCTGATATCTCCCAGGATCTTGGCGCCGGCACCCACCAGAACATGGTTGCCGAGGGTAGGATGCCGCTTGTGACCCTTGTCTTTTCCGTTTCCCCCAAGACTCACGCCCTGAAACAATGTCACGTCGGCTCCAATGATCGTTGTTTCTCCTATGACAACCCCCATCCCGTGATCGATAAAAAACCCCTCTCCGATGGATGCGCCAGGGTGGATCTCGATTCCGGTCAGGAAACGGGAGACGGCCGACAAGATTCTCGCCAGAAGACGGAAGCCCTTCCTGTGGATCGGATGGGCCAATCGATGCAGAAAAACCGCATGGAACCCGGGATAGGTCAAAAGGACCTCCAGGGAGGACCTTGCTGCGGGATCCCGGTCGAATACCGCACGCAAGTCGCACCCCACCATCTTCCAGAAGCCGTCAGTGGAAGCGCCCGTCCCTTTCCTCTCATCGATGCTTTTTTTCGGACCTTCTCTATCCATACGCCTATTCTAAGCTAGTGAATCAAACAGGAACAACGGTCACCACCGCCATTGCGACGATTCCTTCCTCCCTGCCGGTAAATCCCATTTTCTCCGTTGTTGTCGCCTTGATTGCAACATCTTCCGCCGACACGCCAAGAATTGGCGCCAGAATCTGTTGCATCGCCGACACATGGGGCGCCATCTTGGGTCTTTCCGCAAGGATCGTAATATCCGCCTGGTACGGGGCATAGCCTTTCTTCCGGACGAGAGCCACGATTCTGGTCAGAAAGAACAAACTGTCCATTCCCCGATAGGCGGGGTCCGAAGGAGGAAAATGGCGTCCGATATCTCCCAGCCCGCACGATCCAAGAAGGGCGTCACACAAGGCATGGACAACCGCATCGGCATCCGAGTGGCCCATCAGCCCCCTGTCAAAGGGAATATGCACCCCTCCAAGGATAAGCTTTCTCCCGACCTCGAAGGGATGGACATCCACCCCCTGTCCGACCCTCGGATAACGCACCGCCACTTTTGTCTTCTCATCCTTTTCAGCTTCAGAACCGCTCACCCGTCTCTCCTTAAGAGTTAAAAACTGCCGACGCTCTCCAGTACCCGTTTCTGAGCCCAGACAAGATCCTCCGGCGTCGTGACCTTCCTGTTGTCTTCCGATCCCAGAACAATTCTTACAGGAAATCCGGCCCAGAGCAAAAGTCCGGCTTCATCGGTAAAATCAGGATCCCCGCACTCCAGGGCTTTCCTTCTGGCCTCGAGAAAAAAGGAAAAAGGCGCTCCCTGCGGCGTCTGGGCCCGATAGAGATGATCCCTGGGAACGAGTTCTTCAATGTGCGGGGAAGTTGCCCCGGGTTCAGTCCTTCCGGCCGTTAACGGAGAATGGCTCCTCCAAAGGGTATCCGCCAAAGGTATTCCCACCGCTATCGCCGTTTTCTCCGACAGGGAATCCATGAGCCGCCCCATGATTTCCTGCGACAGAAAGGGCCTTGCCGCATCATGCACAAGAAGATATTCGGGTTTTTCAGGCAAATCATCGAGAAGGAGCAAGCCCTTGTAAACGGTATCCTGCCTCCTTTTCCCTCCCTCAAAAAGAAGGATCCGGCCGGAGGCAATCTCCCCTGGAAAATATTCTTCAAGGTCCTTTTTGACCAGGGGGATCCGATCCGCAGAAAGACCCACAACAATGCGGTCGACAGAGGGCATCTTGAGAAACAGATTCAGGGAATACCAGTACATCGGCTTGTCCGAAAGCAGCAAAAACTGCTTCGGGACCGGAGTTCCGACTCGAAGTCCCGAGCCTCCCGCCGCCATCAGGATGGTGAGCTTTTTCAAAACAGGGCTATTCCTGACGGGATTCATTGTCATCCCGGAGTTTGCCGAAGATCATTCTTCCGGCGGAAGTCTGAAGCACGGAGGTCACTGAAACCTCCACGTTCTTGCCGATTGATTTCCGGGCATTGTCGACGACAATCATTGTCCCGTCATCAAGGTAAGCAATCGCCTGGCCAAACTCTTTTCCTTCCTTCACCAGGTAGATTTTCATAACCTCACCGGGAAGGACCACAGGTTTCACCGCATTGGCAAGATCGTTGATATTCAAGACCCTGACTCCCTGAAGTTCAGCCACCTTGTTAAGATTCAGGTCGTTCGTGATAATCCGCGCTTTCATCCGTCGGGCCAGTGCCACAAGTTTGGCATCGACATCCTTGATGTGGGGAAAATCTTCATCAGTAATCTGGATCTTGATCTGGCTCATGGAGCGCATCCGGTGCAGGATATCAAGACCTCTGCGGCCTCTGGCCCGTTTCAGGCCGTCGGCGGAATCGGCGATATACTGAAGTTCCTGAATGACGAACTGCGGAAGATAGAAGATCCCTTCAAGAAAATCGGTCGCACAGATATCGGCGATGCGACCATCAATAATCACGCTGGTATCAAGGATCTTTGGAGGAATGGCCCGGTATCCCTCGAGCCAGAATGAAAGGATTGATCCGGCATGCTGAAACTCCCGGCCGGCACGGATTCCGGTGATCAGGCCGAAATAGCCCATGATCAGACCGATGAAGACATCCATCGGAGCGGTCTGTTCAAGGGACATGTGAAAGAGTGTCCCCGTGGAATAGGTCAGGAGACCTCCGGCAATCAGCCCTCCGTAAAGTCCTACAAGACCGCCAAGAACGATCCTCAGGGGGAACTTGCCGAAAAGATACTGGACCAGGATCGCCGATCCGCCGACCGCCATCCCGATCCCAAGACCCACCGGCCATGGATCTTCCCTGATGACCGTGAAGACATAGATTCCCGCCACCGCGGTGACAACAAGAAAAAGCATCTGGGTAATCATGGATCGCGTCAGTTTTTTCATATCAGAGGGTTCCGTTCCAGTTTTGAAAAAGCGATATCGGGAGTTCCCGAGTCATGTAGCCCATGGGATTTGCCAGACTCTTCCCCTCGCTCCTGCCATGAGGAAAGGGAAAGTGACATGATCAGCATCAGAAGAAGTGAACCCGATCCGCCCCATATGGGATGGGCGATACCAGCCATGAGGAGGTTGATCAGGACGCCAACAAACAGGACCTTTCCAAAGACAGGATCAAGATGCCTTCTCTCCCGGGAAAACGCATAAAATCCCCATAAGAAAAGCCATAAGATCATGAAAACAACGCCCAATGTTCCGTACTCTCCCAAGAGATTAAAAAAGAAATTATGGCCATGGGAAGCATATTCCGGCAGGTTGTATATCTGGTGGATATTCTTCATCTGGAAGTTGTCGGGACCGATCCCCAAAAGTGGATGCGCTTTCCACATGCGAATCACCCCCTGCCATGTCAGATACCTAGATATGAAAGAACCATCGTGGCCAGGAGCCAAAGCGGTTGCAATTTCATTTCTGATAAAAGGAACAAGCAATAAAACAAAAAAAATAACACCAACAACACCTGATGCTTTAAAAAAAACCTTTTTGGGCCCCTGAAGATAAAACATTATCAAAGCGACCGTGGGCAACGAGATCAGAAATGAAATTGCA